>JANOKK010000777.1:0-6729 GCA_031419255.1 Betaproteobacteria bacterium | reverse complement strand
CAATGCGGCGACCGCTTCCTGTAACCGGCCGGCGCGAGTGAGGTCGGTGGCGCGGCGTAAAAAAAGATGCAGGGGGTTCTTCATAAAGTCTTTCGGGTGTCAGGTTGCGGAGGGCTACTTCAATATCGACCGAGAGACTTTTTTGTGAATCTTTTTTATATAAGGTCTATTTTTCCTGCCTCCTCCTGACGCCGTCAATCGCGTGCTGCTAAATCTTGCGTTGACGTTTAAACCCAGTATCACCCATGCAAAGGCAAATAAACGCGACGCCGCACTTTCATATTACGGGCAGATCACGGGTTCCGGATGCTGATTCGTTGCTTCTCGGCTTTGATGCGCCTCCGATTTCATTTTGCAAAACTTTTTCGCCCGCGCCTGTAAGCGAACTACCTGTTGCGGTGTAGGACTCGAGAATCCGCAATGACGTGTGCCTATTTAGCGGTCACCATGGCGGTATTGAGGGAATTCGCCGGCGGCACATAAGGTTCGGGGTCGGCAATCTCGGCAAGTCGACCATTGATAAAATGTAATTGGCTGCCGACATTGGCACCGCTTTCATAGTGCCAGTGTTCATGCCAAGCACGCGCTTCGCGATTGCGGGTGATGCGTTGTGGTTTTCCCCACCGACGATGGTTGAGGACTTGCATATCCGACATGCCTGCCTGCAATTTTTCGCGCTTGGCGAGAATATTGGCTTCAGTCGGTATCGCCGGAATTTGCACAGACGCATTTGCGAACCCCGCTTTGAACATTGCCGGCGGCGCAGGGCCAGCGATCAGGCGCGCTAAAGGTGCCGCGTCAAGTTCATTTGGAACCCCACTAGCGCTCGCGACCGGCGGCGAAACAAGAGACATCATGGCACGCTCCGCGCACGGCGGCGTCTGGTAGGTCACGCCAGTATCGTTTGCACATTTGACAATTATTTCTGCCTGGCAGAACGGCGTCACCATTGAAAAGAGCATCGGTGTGGAAAGGGTAATGAACAAGCGTTTCATGTGGGTTCCCATGGTGGTTTGACGAGTACCCATCGTCGTCGCACATGCAAGCGAGCCCCATCGGTGCCGCACTTCAGTCAACGTAGGTGGCGTGCCGAATATCGTTACCCGAAGTCTGACAGCGGCCGCATTTTGCTGTCGCCTTTGAAGTAGCGGCAATGCAGGGATCGATGCCTGATTGGAAGGCACGATTTTTCCGATTGTCCGACATGCGATCGCGACGTTGTCCGATGGGGCGCGCTGCCGATTGTCGTCATCATGAAGGCGATGTGCCCGACGACAGTTGCATGATCGGCCAAGCCGGGATTTCCGCAGCCATGCCACCAACCAAGGGAGCATCATGGAAAATCATGACCTCATCGACACGCTCAATACGCTGATCGAAACATCGAGAGACGGCGAGAACGGATTTACCACCTGCGCTGAAGACGCAAAAGATGCGTCGCTTCGCGCTTACTTCACGATTTGTGCGACACGTTGTCGCGCAAGTGTGCAAACGCTCGAGGAACTCGTGACGATCAAAGGTGGGTCTCCGGAACAATCCGGCTCGGTATTGGCCCCGCTCAACCGCGCGTGGCTCAATCTGCGCGCCGCCATCAGCAGCAACAGCGATTTGGCAGTGCTCGATGAATGCGAACGCGCAGAGGACTCCGCGATTGGCGTTTATCAACTTGCGATGGAGAAAGATCTGCCACCGGATGTAAGGCCGATCGTGCAGCACCAGCTCAATGGCGCGCGGGACAATCATGACCGTGTTCGCGCTCTGCGGGATGAAAGAAGGCGACTCGCGGCATAGTCGATTCCTGCAGATGGAAATAGGCAACGCACCATTATTCGACAATAGCGCCATCAATCCATTACCAGACGGATAACAACATGACTCGCCCGACCTTACCTCCCAAAACGATCGTCAAGACCATTGAGCAGCAGAATGCCGATTTCACCGCTGAGGGATCGCCCCCGCCGGGCACTGCGGGAACATCGATTCAATTGAAAGCCACGCCGCCGGATAAGCCCGGTGGTTCAAGAAATTCAACGCGCGTACGGCGGCGACCAACGCTTGGGTTACCGAAGCAATCCGCACCGAAGCTGCCGCATGAGCGAGATGAATCCATCAATACCGTCGGTACGGTACCGAGCGAATCGATGAAGCAGGCAAGTCGCGATATCAAACGTGGGCTGACCGACACGGATCGCGGTGCCGAAGTGGGTCGCACCTACAAAAAACTAAAACAATCGCAATAAGGTAGAAGTGCGTGAGTCTGCCTCAGGACTTGCCGCTGCTGAATCTGTAGCCGGTTAGGACTATTTCGAGTTGACTTTGCCGTGCCAAGTCTTGGCGCGAAAAAGCGGCATAATTCAATCAATCGTAGAGTAAATCACGACGCCGCGATCCCCACATCGCACTAGCCGGAGGAAAAATTCATGATGTTCAAAACGAAATTGGCAGGCCTGATTGGCATGGCGATGCTGGCGATGAGCACGACGGTGTTCGCCGCTGAATCGCTGCAGGGAACCGTTTCAAAAGTCGAGGAGGAAGGCAAGTACGTCACCGTCAAGTCGGCCGACGGCAAGGAAACCCGACTCAGGATTAGTTCCAAACGCACCAAGCTTGAAGGTGTCAACGATGGTGCCGAACTCAAGGCCGGACAAAAAGTGACCGTCACCCATGCGGACAGCGAGGCGCAAAAGTTGAGCGTTCCGGCAAAGTAACATCCGGGATTGTTGTCGCCACGCCACGCGTCTGGCGACGTATCGACGCGGCGACATTTTATGACCTCTTGAACTTGTGCGTAACTTTGCTTGGCCCGAATCATCGGCTTGATCAAAGGCGAACTGTGTTCAAACATCCTGGAAGGCTGATCGGCGGGCTTTTCGCGCTGAGCATGGTCGGCGTCGCCGCCACGATCATCGTCACGAATCTGCGCTCGGCATCCCTTGAGCGTGATATTCGCTCGGGCAAGGCCGAAGTCGTGCGTAGCGCCTTGCAGAAGCGGCCGGAGCTGGCCAGACTGAAGCTCATGGCACAGGGCTCGCGATCAAGCGCAATCGGTGCGCGCACCAGCAATGATCTGTGGCAGGGTCGCTACATCATCCACGACGTCGTGTCGGACGGAAACGTTGCCGTTGCATCGGTGCTGGCGGAATTCGGTGCCGATTTGTCGGTTCGATTGGATGGGCAGTCATTGCTTCAAGTCGCGGTTCAGGATGGCCGTCTTGAGATGATTCGCTGGCTCATCAGCAAGGGCGCAAACGTGAATGAGCGAATTGATTGCAAGGACTGCGAACACGCGGGGCGCACGCCGCTACACCTTGCCGGTGAGGCAAGCGAGTTGCTACTGTCGCTCGGTGCCGATGTGCGGGCGGCGGATGCGAGCGGTCGCACCGCGCTGCATGTCACGCGCAGCACCGAGAAAGCAACGGTGCTATGCGCGTACGGTGCCGACGTCAACCAGCGCGACCGCAGCGGCAACATCGCGTTCGACCTTGCGATGCGCATCCCTGCCAACTTGCAGGATAAGCCGGGACAACTCGCCGACTGGATTCGCCCAGGCGGCGGTTGCGAGCGTCTGGCGGGTCGCGCGCGTCCGGGCACCGCACCGGACTGGGATAATGTGTGGGCCGCGTACCGACAGTACGTTTGCGATCGAGGTCAATCCCCAGAACTGCGCGACTGTGCGAAGAAGTTATAGCGCGAATACTCGGGAACGCAATTGAATCGGCATCAAGAGAAAAGCGCGAGACGCAAAATCCTTCAGACTCGATTGAATGTGTTCACGATTCGCGAGCAAACGATTGAAATCTCCTTATCCATCGTGCGACCAAACGAAATCGCGATTCTGATTTGAGGCACAAGCTCTTTTATGCACTGGTCCTATGCGGGTTTCTGGCCGCACTCTGGCTGAAATTCTTCGCCCACGGTTGGCTGCGGGGCAACCTCTACGATATCTTGTTGGTGGCGCTCCTATCCTCGGCGACTTTCAGCGTTGGAAACCTCAGTGTGATCAAGTCGATTACTGTCGGTACGGGCATCGAAACGTTGAGGTGATCGCAGATCGCAATGAACCGGAAGATCGCCGCTGCATGGGCGATCATTGCCGGCGTTGCCGAACTCATAAAGGGAATCATGACGATGGCAACGGGAAAACCCGCACTGGGCACGTTCGATCCGATCGATCTGGCGTGCTGCGTCGTGGGGGCCGTTCTGTCGTTCAATGTGAACCGGCTGCTGAATGTCATCAAGCAGAGCCAATAGGTGCTGGCAATTGTCGTTGCAACGTAGATCGCCATTTGGCGAAGCTCCCCGGGCATTTTCGGCCCGTATGCCGCGCCAGTGCTAGAGTTTGCCAGTCTTCCCGACATTAAGCGCGCGCCATTCCACACGCCTCATACTTTCCCCTCTTATGCCCACCACCATCTTTGACACGCCATTCGTCAAAACTCTCCTGCGATTTTTCTCGATTGCGTTTCTAAAACTCAGCGGATGGAAAGTGACGGGCGTGCTGCCATTAGATGGCGAAAAATGCGTCATGATCGCCGCGCCGCACACGAGCAACTGGGATCTTCCCTACATGCTGATGGTCGCATTTCAATTGCGCTTGCACGTGCGGTGGATGGGCAAGGCGTCTATTTTCCCGCCGCCGTTTCGCGGCGTGATGGTGTGGCTGGGCGGCATTCCGGTCCAGCGCGAACAATCGAACAATCTGGTGGCCATTTCCGCCGACGCGATCAAGGCAGCGCACGGTGCGCTGCAGTTGGTCGTGCCGCCGGAAGGTACTCGCAGCAAGACGCGCTATTGGAAAACCGGCTTCTACTACATCGCACTGGCCGCCAACGCGCCGATCGTGATGGCCTATATGGATTACTCGACGAAGCGGTCGGGATTGGGCCCGATGCTTCACCCGAGCGGCGATATCGAGGCCGACATGAAGATCATCAAGGCGTTTTATGCGCCATTCAAAGGCAAGAACTCCGCTCAATTCGATGCTGAGAGCAACTAGCGCTGTGTTCCCTGAAGTATGGCCGCCATTTTCTGGTGGATCAGGTTGACACCTTTAAGCGGGCGCAGCATCACCTTGAACTCGATGATCTTGCCTTCCTCATCCCACTTCATCATGTCCACCCCATTGACGATGATCCCGTCGACTTCCACCTGGAATTCCAGCGCAGCATCGCGTTCGCCGACGATTTCACGCACATATCGAAACGTGTCGTTGAAGAAAACCGTAAACGCCGCCGCCAGATATTTTTGCGTGATGCCCTTGCCGATTTGCGGCGCATGGACAATGGGTGAATAAAATACGGCGCACTCCGCGAGCAAGACGTCGAGGCCGGCAGGGTTTCTGTCGGCCACCAGTTGATGCCAGCGGGCAATGGTATTAATCGTCATGACGTATTCTCAAATGTCAGACTATTCGCTTCAAAGCGCAGATTTTGTTGCCGGCGGGGTCGCGCAAATACGCAAGGTACAACTTCCCCATTTTGCCTTCGCGAAGGCCCGGTGGATCTTCGCAGGCAGTGCCGCCATTCGCAACACCCGCGGCATGCCACGCATCGGCGAGCACCGTACTATCGACGGCAAAACCAATCGTGCCGCCATTGGCAGCACACGCCGGTTCTCCGTTGATCGGTTTGGTAATCCCGAAAACGCCAGTCTTGGTCATGTAAAAGACGCGACCTTTGTCATCAATTTTTCCGGGCGCGACATCGAGCACCCCCATGATGGCATCATAAAATTTCTTGGACGCGCTGATATCGTTGGCCCCGATCATGATGTGGCTGAACATTTTTTCTCCTCTCAATAGGTCGCAAAACAATGCGACACGAGTCGCAAGCGTACACCACGAAGCGCATTGGTTTGGTCCCGCAATGTTGCAATGTGACTTTGCGATATTGCATGGTGTGCAGGGCCTACCGTGCATTGTTTGGCCTCGACCAAGACGTGGTGCGCGATTGGCTAGTGTCGCGTCATTCGGATTGCTACGGATTGGCCCTTTCCCAATCGGTTAATATGCGACCATACAATTCAGTCGTGGTGCGCCATTGCCCGGCAGACGCAATTCGTATTAGTATTGTCCAATCGATCAACGGAGCAAACATGAAAAAAGTATTCGCACTATTCTTTGGGCTTGCATTGTCGCTATCGGCGCAATTTGCCGCTGCCGCTGCAGCCGCCGTCGTTACCGATTTGACGGGCACGGCGCAAGTCATACCGGTCACGGGTTCAGCACGCGTGCTGCGCAGTGGCGACGCCGTCTATGAAGGCGAAAACATTGCCACCGGCGAAAAATCCACTCTGGTGATGCGTTTCGAGGACGGACAAATTGTTGCGATCGGTGCCCGCTCCCGGATGGCGATCAATGCCTATGTGTACAACACCAAAGAGCCTGCCAAAAACAATGTGCTGCTCTCGCTGGTAAGTGGCAGCATGCGTGCCCTTACTGGCCTGATAGGCAAGATTGCGCCAGAAAGAGTGGCTTACCGCGCCGGCAATGCGACGATCGGCATCCGTGGTACCGACGTGAGCTTTGCCACAGCGGGCGGCGATGTCGTCGTTACCGTCGCCAACGGCGCGATCGCATTCACCTTTCAGGGAAAAACCATCAACATTCCCGCGGGTCAGGCCGCACTCACGTCGAAAGGCAAAGTGACCTCCGGCACGATAGCCGCAATCAACGCGGCTGTGGCGGCAAACCCTGCCCTCGCAGCCGCACTGAAATCCGTGGCCAGTGAT
>JANOKK010000776.1:0-1991 GCA_031419255.1 Betaproteobacteria bacterium | reverse complement strand
TCGCACCTGCAGCCGCGTCGCCCACCACGGCCACGACCTCTCCGCCTGCTTCGCGCACGATCACCGGCCCCACCGGTGGTGCCGCCGATAGCGCATTGGCACCTGCGCCGCGCGCACCGATCGCGGGCCCGTCAACCAGCGGCGCTGCACCGCGCATCGACCTCGATGCCGTGCGGCAACGCGCACGCGAAATCGGCCGCGAAGGTGCGGGGCCGCGCACCTTGCTGCCATTCAACGTGAAACCAAAGGAAGACACGCGCACCAAGGAGCAGCAAGCCTTCGACAAAGCCTTGAAGCGCACCGATTGCCGCGACGCCTACGCGAATATGGGTCTCGCTGCCGTGGTGCCGTTGTTACTGGATTCGGTGTCGGAGAAAGGCTGCAAATGGTGACCCCACAAAGACTTATGGCCGAACGATCGTAAAGATCGGTCGGCCATTTGTCTTGTTCACCCACTCACTACAAGGTCGCAATGATTTGATCTTGCTATTGATCAAACCGCGCAATCGATGGATGATTTTTACATCGTTGTTTAAATACTATTGCCGACGTGGATTGTCCGGTGCGCGGTCGACACGATTGGGAACGCCATCACGGTCGCGATCGCGATCTCGCGCATTGGGAATGCCGTCACGGTCGCGGTCACCCATGGGGCGGTTGCGATCCCAGCGGCTGCGTTCATTCACCCAACGGCCATCGCGCTCGGTCCAGCGATTTGGGTGATAGTAGTAGCCTTGGCGTTCGCGTTCCCAATGGCCTTTGGTCCAGACATGGCGATTGCTGCGCCAGTTCCAGTAGCCGGGTGCCCAGACGTATCCGGCGCGCGCCGAAGGCACCGCTTCATGACGCAATGCGGGTGGCGCCACGTTGACGTAAACGTCAACCGCCGCGTATGCCGCTGGTGCAGCGGCGGCAAACGTTGAAGCAACGATTGCGCTTAAAAGCAGTTTACGAGTCCACATATAATCCTTTGAGGTAATTGAATGGAGTTGCGCCAGATTAACGCGCCACTCCCGTGCAAGATGTAGGCGCTAAGATGGTTCACGTGTAAGCAAATGTTGCGGGAGTTGGATGGAGCTGGCGGAACCGCAACCAAACGGCAGCACCTTTTTACCCCATTGAAAGAACCGACATGCAGTTTCGCAATCTTGGCAAAAGCCCGCTTCGCGTCTCCACTCTTTGTCTGGGCACCATGATGTTCGGCGACCGTACCGAACTTGCGGAAGCGCGCAACATCGTTGCGCATGCGCAGGAGCATGGCGTCAATTTCATCGATACCGCCGACGTGTACTCGACCGGACAATCGGAAATCATGGTCGGCGAAACGTTGAAGGGACATCGGCACGATTGGATTCTCGCCAGCAAGATCGGCAACAAGATGTCGGACAAGCCCAACGAATCGCGCTACTCGCGAACGTGGATGGCGCGCGAATGCGAGGCGAGTTTGCAGCGGCTCGCGACGGAGGCCATCGATATCTATTATCTGCATCGCGATTTCAACGGCATGGATCTGGAAGAGCCGTTGCGCGGGCTCGATCAATTATTGCGCGCGGGAAAAATCCGCTATTGGGGTGTATCGAATTTTCGCGGTTGGCGCATCGCAGAAATCACGCGGATGGCGCGGGATCTCAACATGCCCGGCCCGGTGGTGTGCCAGCCGTATTACAACCTGCTCAATCGCCAGCCGGAAAATGAAGTGCTGCCGGCCTGCGCACATTACGAGATTGGCGTCGTGCCGTACAGCCCGATTGCGCGCGGCGTGCTCACGGGCAAATACGCACCGGGTGCCAATCCTGCGGACGATTCACGTGCCGGACGCGGCGACAAACGCATCATGGAAACCGAATTTCGCGCCGAGTCATTGGTGATCGCGGAAAAACTGAACGCGCATTGCAAAGCCTCCGGGCGCTCGCTCGCGCACTTCGCCACCGCCTGGGTGCTCGCGCATCGCGCGGTGTCATCGGTTATCGCCGGGCCGCGCACGTTTGCAC
>JANOKK010000775.1:0-10818 GCA_031419255.1 Betaproteobacteria bacterium | reverse complement strand
AATCTGATGCTGTTTCCTGGCCACAAGGTCGGCCTGATCGGGCCGAACGGCTGCGGCAAAACCAGCCTGTTCTCTCTGTTGCGCGGTCAATTGCATCAGGACGCCGGCGACGTCGACATGCCGACCAAGTGGGTGATCGCGCATGTCGCGCAGGAAACGCCGCAAAGTCACCGCAATGCACTCGACTACGCACTCGATGGCGACACCGAATTGCGCGCCGTGGAGAGTGACCTCGCCACGGCGGAACTGGAACACGAATCCGGCGAAAAGATCGCGGAGTTGCACGGCCACTACGACCACATCGGCGGCTATGCCTCGAAATCGCGCGCGGCCTCACTGCTCTCGGGCCTGGGATTCAATGAAGAACAACAAGCGCGCCCGGTGGCGGAATTTTCCGGCGGCTGGCGCATGCGTTTGAATCTGGCGCAGGCGTTGATGTGCCGGTCCGATTTATTGCTGCTCGATGAGCCTACCAATCACCTCGATCTTGATGCGGTGATGTGGCTGGAAGATTGGCTCGCGGCATATCAGGGTACGCTCCTGCTCATCACCCACGACCGCGATTTTCTCGATGCGGTTGTGAACAAAGTCGTGCATGTCGATAACCAGAAATTGAACGAATACACCGGCAACTATTCGGCCTTTGAAGTGACCCGCGCACTACAGCTCTCGGTGCAACAGGCGGCGCATCAGAAACAGCAAAAACAGATCGCGCATTTACAGTCATTCGTCAATCGCTTCAAAGCCAAGGCGACCAAGGCCAAGCAAGCGCAAAGCCGCGTGAAGACGCTGGAAAAAATGGAATTGATCGCGGCGGCGCATGTCGATTCGCCGTTTGAATTTACATTTCGCGAACCTGACGCCAAACCGCGCCAGTTGCTGCATTTGAAAGAGGCGACGCTTGGCTATGGCGACGAAAAAACCGGACGCAACATTCTGCAAAACGTTGAATGGCGATTGTTTTACGGCGACAAGATCGGCCTGCTTGGCCCCAATGGTGCCGGCAAATCGACATTGGTGAAATCGCTCGCCGGCATGTTGGCGGTGAAGCGCGGTGGCCGCTACGAAGGTCAGGGTTTGAAGATCGGTTACTTCGCGCAGCATCAGGTTGAGCAATTGCGGCCGACCGAATCCTGCCTGCAACACATGAAGCGCGCGGATCCAAACGTGCGCGAACAGGAGTTCCGCAATTTTCTCGGCGGCTTCGACTTTCGCGGCGACCGCGTAATGGAGCCAATCGGGCCGTTTTCCGGCGGCGAAAAAGCGCGGCTGGCGCTCGCCTTGATCGTCTGGCAAAAACCGAATTTGTTGCTGCTCGATGAACCGACCAATCACCTCGATATCGACATGCGCGAAGCCGTCGCGGAAGCGTTGCAAGAGTTTGATGGCACGCTGGTGGTGGTGGCGCACGACCGGCATTTGCTGAAGGCAACCACGGATACGTTATGGCTGGTGGCGGACGGCCAACTCGCCGAGTTCGATGGCGATCTGGACGATTACAAACAGTGGGCGCGCGCCTATGCAAGCGCGCATCAAAAAGGTAAGCCCAGCCCCGATCAGGGGCGCAAACCCCAGCAAACACGAGGCGTTCAGGCCGAAAAGCCATCAAAAGGCTCGCCAGTGCTAGAGATTGCGATGAGCGACGGTGATCGCAAAGCGCAACGCCGCGCCGACGCGGAAGAGCGCCGCAAGAATTATTCCGCGAAAAAACCGCTCGAAGACACGCGCAAGAAAATCGAAGCTGAAATGGCCGCGCTCAATCGCGAAAAAACCGACATCGAAATCTGGCTCGCGCGCGAAGACGCGTATGCGGAAGAAAATAAAACCAAATTGCTCGAATTGCTAAAGCGTCAGGGCGAGGTTAGCGAAGCGGTTGAGGCGCTGGAGTGGCGTTGGCTGGAGGTGCAGCAGAAGCTGGAAGAAGCCACGAACTGAATCGAAGCCTGCGGCAAGTTGCATTTCGCGTTCGGCAGAAGGATTGGAATGAGCGGCCATTCAGGCGTGCATTCATGCTGCACGAGAGATTCCCAATTGTTGTCGTCTCGCAGCCCAAGTGATAGTATTACCACGTAATACTTGGAGAAAAGCATGGAAATCACTTCGGTCACGAGCAAGGGACAAGTCACGATTCCAAAGGAAGTGCGGCAGCAGTTGGGTATTCGGCAGGGTAGCCGCATTGTGTTCCGGCTGGTCGGCGACATCGTCGAGATGCGGGTAAAGAGTTCGCCCGCCAGCAATGCAGATAGCGGCTTTGGCATGCTAAAGAGTCGTCGCGCAGCGGTGCCGGCAGACTTCGACCCGGCGACGCTACTGAAACCATAACGATGATTGGCCTCGATACCAACGTTCTCGCTCGCTACTATATAGAGGACAGAAAGGATGCCGAGTCGGAACGCCAGCGAGTTGCGGCACGGCGTCTGATCGATTCTGGAAAACCATTGATGGTTTGCAAGACCGTAATTCTGGAATTCGAGTGGGTCATGCGCGGCTACTACGGCTTTACCCATGCCGAAGTGGTTTCCGTCCTCCGGCATCTGATGGCCATTTCGCATATCTCCATCGAAGACCGCGACACCGTTGAACGCGCATTGTCACAATGCGATGCCGGACTGGAGCTCGCTGACGCACTACATCACGCGAGCTATCGCGATTGCGATAGCGTGGTTTCCTTCGATGACAAAAAATTTGCACGGCGCGCCAGAAAGCTCGGGTTGATGCCGAATGTGGTTGTGCCGACGTAGGCTAGCAATACCCTTCGTGGCAAAAGGCGGAGCAAAATCGGTCCGCGTGGGGTGTACTGTCTTTGATTCGTCACTTTTACTCTTCGATGTTTGAACACTAAGTTCGATCAATTTGGGCGCAAATGGCAAACTTTACATCGAGTTATTCGACTGATCCGACGGACCTCAATGACTTCTTAAATTCCACGATTTGGGTGGAAGAGCTTTGCAAGGAACTCGGTGCCAAGTCGGTCACCGATGTTGCACGAGACATTCTGGTTGCCGCAGCGTCAGAAGTCACTAACCCTGGCAGCATTTCCAGTACGAGATTGCTGATGGGCGCTATTGAGGTTGCACGAAACATTAACTCCCGTCGTCATGCGGATGAGGATGCGGTCGTACTCAATTGCTTGGGGCGCATCCTTGCGACCGAACCTTCGATTGCGGGCAATTTCGAGCAGCTTCGAATTTCATATCGCCTCCAACGTAATGAAGGCAAGAGCAGAAAAACAGTTGAAGTAACAACTCACGCAGCGGGCATTCTTTCTCATGCAGTTCTAATTCGGCGATCTCGTTACGGCGCGCCGACTCTAACGGCAGACGCGATCCTGGCGGCAATCATTGGTTATCCAGATGGTAGATTTCATAAGGCGCTTGCAGAACGGGGTTTTTCCCCAAAGTCACTCGGCAAAATTGTTCAGCGTGCGATTGAAAGTGTTGATGCGGAATATGCCATTTGGTGGCTGAATGCAGCAGGAATTCGCCAGATTCAAAGCTTGTCAGATATCGACGACCTGCGCGAAGAAGGAAGCGACGCCGCCCAATCTAATGATGCGCCGAGAGAAATAGCCAAAAACGGAAGCAATCGCAACGTACCAGCAAGCGATACTGGTGACGCGCATTTTTTGCCTCTTGGCGCAATAAATGAAACAGTTGGCGGTGATCCAACCACTTTGCCGCGCCAATCGCGTGCCACGGTCGAAGTATTGAGCGGTCGCGCGGAGACGCTCGCGACCACCGATCTGCTTGATCGGAAGAGTCTTACCGCCGCACTATCGGAACTTATCCTTAATCGCGATTCTATCGATCCATTCGTGATCGGTCTATTCGGACACTGGGGCGCAGGAAAGTCATCGCAGGTGAATTTTCTTCGTGCCGCACTTAAACACAAGCAGCCTAGCATTGAGTTCATAGAATTTAACGCGTGGAAGAATGAGCAAGTAGAGAACCTTGCGGCCGCTTTTGCCCAATGCGTGGTGGAGGCAATTGTTGCGGAACGAAGCATAATCGGGCGAATCAAGCTCGCAATGGATGTGGCCGCCGCGCGACAACGTACATTGAAAAAAGCCGCGACGAAAGACTGGCATTGGTTGCGTTCGTGGCTTTGTCTATTCGTGCCTGTCGGTCAGGCATGGGCACTTCTTGCACTTTTCGCGCTGATTGCCTTGTACTCACTGTATTCCGGCGGCAAGCTTGATGGCGTGCAGTTTGGAGTTACTGCTAGTCTAACTGCTGCCTTGACGTGGTACGTCGCAATCAAGACTTTCATATCAGGCAATCTTACCGATTGGTTCAGGTCGTTGATTTCCGGGGATGAGAACAAGATAATCCGACTTCCAAACTATCGCGCGAAGCTCGGAATTGTGTCGGAAATTCACCGCACACTTGGGGACATTTGTGAGGCGTACACCGCTTCACCAACCGACAAAGACCCAAAGACTGGAAAGTATCTGCTTATCGTGATTGACGACCTTGATCGTTGTGAGCCAAAAACGGTGAAAGAGGTCTTGGACATCGTCAGACTGGTTGCAGATATTCCGCGAGTTGTCGCGCTGGTAGCCGTTGACGAGCGTCTCGCTTTTGGCGCTGTAGAAAAACACTACGAGCAATTTCGTGAAACAGGGCGGACACCCAGCCAAGTTGCCAGAGACTACTTAGCCAAAATAATGCAAGTTTCGGTTACATTGCCAGCGATTGGCGATCATAGTGTAAGGGCATACATAAAGGAGCACTTGTTTGACTTTCAGCAATCGCCCCCAGAAGTGGTGAATAACACGTTGCCAGCGGAAAGTATGCATCGCAACGAAAACGCATCAAATTCAGGCGTGATTGCTGATGGTGCAGCCCTTGAACCAACTACTACCTCAGAATTGGATCAAGCGATCTCGACTATTGGGACGTCCGCAACTGCCGTTAATACACTTCAATCATTGCCAGAGGAACACGAGCTATTCGAGCAATATGCGCTGGCTTTTTGCTTTTCAAACCCACGTTTACTGCGACGTATGTTTCAGGCATGGCGGCTGCTTAAGAGCATGACATTTGGAAAGGTCGGCTACGATCTTCAAGATGTCAAAGGTTGGATGCCGTTGTTATTTTGGCGAGAATGGCTTCTTCAACAGCAACCGGAAGCGCGCCGCACATCAGAGGAATGGTTAGGGCTCGCACTCGCACAAGGTGCAAAACCACAGCCTGACCGGCCAAGCGAATTGCTGGCAATATCCGAACGGATACCATTCTTTTTGAATGAGATGAACGAGTCGCTCAATGCCACCGGCAATTCGTATCCGCAAGCAACATTGACGGTAGATTGTGTACTGCTGCCATCCATCGCATTGCCGACCGAAAAAGAAGCGGTGAGTCGTAACTGATATAAATCAACGGAACCAAAGTGGCGTCGGGTATCGTTGGTGACTTGCAGGGCAAACGGATTGAGTGAAAGTGCGACAGTTCATCAACGCAATTTTATTAGGCAATTAACTGTTCATTTCGCCAAGCGATACAACGCCAACGTCCCCAGCAAATTCGGCAACACCGGCTGCTCGCGATCGTGATTCATCACCAACCGGCTCAACACCCGCAGTCTCTTGCGCGCGCAGAACGCATCAAAATCGGCCACGGTACACATGTGGACATTCGGTGTGTCGTACCACTGGTAAGGCAGGTTGACGGAGACCGGCATGCGGCCGTTGAAAATCTGCCAGCGATGTTTCCAGTAGCCGAAATTGGGAAATGTGACGATGGCTTCGCGCCCGACGCGTAGCATTTCGTCGATGACCGCTTCGGTGCGCTTCATCGCTTGCAAGGTCTGTGAAAGAATTACGTAATCGAAGGCACCATCGTCGATTTCTTTCAGACCGGATTCGAGGTTGGACTGGATCACGTTCACGCCGTTGGCGACGCATTGCAAAATGCCGGCGTCGTCGTTCTCGATGCCATAGCCGATGATGTTTCTGGTTTCCTGCAAATTGACGAGGAGTGAGCCGTCGCCGCAACCCAAATCGAGCACCGAGGTGTTGGGTTCAATCCAGTTTGAGATGGCTTCGAAATCTTTGCGGGTGATCATAGGGTCACCCGTGACAAGAACGCGCGCACCACGCCGTGGTACTGCGGATCATCAAGTAAGAACGCGTCATGGCCGTGCGGTGCATCGATCTCGGCGTAGGTGACGTTTTTCTTTTCTGCGAGCAGCGCTTTGACGATCTCGCGCGATCTCGCCGGGGAAAAGCGCCAATCGGTGGTGAACGAAATCACCAGGAATTTTGCGGTGGCCGGCGACAAAGCGCGGGCGAGATCGCCGCCAAACGCCAGCGCCGGATCAAAATAATCGAGCGCCTTGGTCACGCGCAAATAGGTGTTGGCATCATAGTATTCGGAAAATTTTTCACCTTGATAGCGTAAGTAGGATTCGATCTGGAACTCCGGCGCGAACGAATATTTCAAGCCTTCACGCAAGTGCCTGCCAAATTTCGATTCCATCTGATCGTCAGAGATGTAGGTGATGTGGCCGATCATGCGCGCAACCGTCAGGCCGTCCTTCGGCTTTGTATCGTGTTCAAAGTAAGTCCCGCCGTGGAAGGCAGGATCCGTCATGATGGCCTGGCGCGCGACCTCATTGAAGGCAATATTTTGTGCCGAAAGGTTCGGCGCCGCAGCGATCACCAATGCATTCGCGACACGATCAGGGTAGCGAATTGCCCAACTCATCGCCTGCATGCCGCCGAGAGAGCCGCCCATCACGCAGGCGAGTTTGTCGATGCCGAGCTTTTCGATCAGCCTGACGTGTGAATCCACCCAGTCTTCCACGGTGACCATTGGAAAATCCGCGCCGTACGGCTTGCCAGTGGCGGGATCTACGGAAGTCGGCCCGGTGGAGCCGAAGCAGGAGCCGAGATTGTTTACGCCAATCACAAAAAAACGATCGGTGTCGACTGGCTTGCCCGGCCCGATCATGTTGTCCCACCAGCCGAGGTTGTCAGGTTCGTCTTGGTACACGCCCGCGACGTGGTGGGATGCGTTCAGCGCATGGCAAATCAGAATCGCGTTCGACTTCTCGGCGTTCAACGTGCCATAGGTTTCATACGCCAGATCGTAGGCGTACAAGGTGGCACCGCTGGCCAGTGGCAAGGTTTCAGCAAAGTGCGCAGATTGTGGTGTGGCGATCATCAATTGCATTCAACAATCAAAAAAACAAAAAAGCCCGACAGCTTTTGCTAGTCGGGCCTTCTGGATTTCAGAGTGCCGCTTTAGCCGAATTTATTGGGGACGCACAAAATTTCGTTCCCCGCGCCCGCAAGCTGATCCTCAAATCGGCGCAGTCATCAAGGTACGCGAACGGACAACGACTGTCAAATATGGGGAAAAGCGTAGATCGCCATCTGGCGCGGCTTTCTGGACGAAAATGCCTGAAAAGCCTCGCCAGTATTGGACTCTTGCCTATTACGTGACACTGACGCGAGAGTAAAGGTTGGATGAAAACATAGATCGAAATCGCATATCTGGATTTGAAGTACGGGGGTTTGCTGAAATTCATATTCCAAAATTACTGCTGGACAATAGCGAAGCACTTCCCTCTATTTCAAAGAGGGAAGTGCTTCGAAATTCAGCGTTCGGCAGTTCCAATACGAATATCAACAAGCCCATAGGGACGCGGGGGCTTCAGTTGCGAATACCGCAGCCACGCAACACCATACGCACCAACTGTTCCGTGGCGCGGTCAAGTTCTGCGCGTGTGAGGCGCGTCTTGCCGAGCACCGCACACACCTGCGGCTGAAAATCGGCGTAGGTTTGCGTTGCTGCCCAGATGGTGAAAAAAAGATGGCGCGCATCGATGGCATCCATCAATCCTTGTCGCGTCCAATGATCGATGACGCGCGATTTTTCATCGACCAACGCTTTCAATTCGGTGCGTAAATATTTTCCGATATGCGGCGCGCCGTGCAACATTTCATTGGCGAATACCCGCGAGGCATCGCGATGAGTGGCGGTCAGGCGCATCTTGGCGCGGATGTAATTTCCCAACGCTTCGGTCGGGTTGGCGTCGATGCGGATACCATCGGTCTCGGCCAGCCACAGACTCAGCGTGTGATCCAGCACCGCCCGATAGAGTGCTGCCTTGGTGCGGAAATAGTAATGCAGGTTGGCCTTGGGCAAACCCGCTGCGTCGGCGATCTCGGCCATGGTTGCACCTGAAAAACCAGCGCGCGCAAACACGGCCTCGGCCGCCGCGAGAATGTCGGCTTCGGCGGCGCTGCGTATATGCTCTTTGCGCCGCATGGCAACCGTTGTTTCGCCAGCACGTGTCAAATCAGCGCGTGCCGAAGATTCGATCACCGGCGTCACCCAGGCCCGGCACGATGTAGCCGTGGTCGTTGAGTTTTTCATCGAGCGAAGCAGTCGTAATCGGCACCTCCGGGTGATGCGCGAGCATGTTTGCAACCCCTTCCGGTGCCGCCAGTAAACACACGAATTTCATGCTGGTCACGCCATATTCTTTCAGTCGATCCAGCGCGGCGACGGCCGAATTTCCGGTCGCCAGCATCGGGTCTACCACGATCACCAAACGTTCCGAAATATCTTCGGGTACCTTGAAATAGTATTCGACCGGCTCCAAGGTTTCCGGCGCGCGGTACAAGCCGATGTGCCCCACGCGCGCGGCGGGGAGCAATTCCAGCATGCCATCGAGCATGCCATTGCCGGCACGCAATATCGAGACGATGCATTGCTTCTTTCCAGAGATCACTGGCGAATCAATTTCCGCGATCGGTGTGGTGATGCGGACGTTTTCAGTCGGTAGATCGCGTGTGACTTCATAGCACAGCATTTGCGCGATTTCTTTTACGAGGCGGCGAAATCCGGCAGTCGAGGTTTCCTGGCGCCGCAGGAAGGTGAGCTTGTGCTTTAGCAGCGGATGATCGATGACATTCAGGTTGGGAAACTGGGGGTGCATGGTGCGCTCCTCGTTGTTATCGGTATGTTTTTTTAGAATACGGTGCCGTCACTGACAATGTTCACCGGCGGCGCGCCACCAGGACGCCTGGCGGCAGCAATCTTGCGGCCCGCTGCCCAGGTGCCGCCTTCGAGCACTCGCGCCAGTGGAAATGTTTCCGCCGAAAGTCCCAGTGCTTCACGCACTAACGGTACCAGCAAATCCAATCCGGCGACGGTTAGCGCGCGCCATTCAATCACGGCCTCGTCCTCAACTCGTAGTGGCCGTGAATAAAATGTCGCATCGCGCGCTTCGATCACGCCCAAATCCAGCAGCAAGCCGCCATTGCGATATTCCGGCAGGCCGGTGAGGGTATCGAGCCCGGTGACGGTTAGGCCTGCTTCTTCCAGTGGTTCCAGCAGGGAATAGGTCAGCCATTGCGAAAGTTTGTGGAAAGGAACGTGGCCCCCCTCGGCGGCCGGATGCGGCCAACAGTCGCCGAGCGCGACACCTTCTTGCATCATGCGCGAGGGCCACACCGGGCCAAGCGCGCGCAACAGGGTTGAGAGAATAAAGTCAGCGGCGATTTCCTTGTCGCGCGAATGGGCGAGCAGGTAGTCGAATAGATTGCCGAGACGGGCCGGCGCGCCGAAGACGACCGGTGTCGCTGCGGCGACATCACCCAGGCGCGCCAGCAATGCGGCGCGTCCTTCCAGCCCCACCAACGGGTTGTTTCCTGACACCTGAAATGCGTGCGCGATATCTTCAGCGCTTGTCCGCGACAGCGCCGCCGCGTCGCTACGCAGCGGTTGAGAAGGGTCGCTCGACAGTGTTCCAGCGGTAAACAAATCGAGGCTCGCGACACCTAATCCTTCAGAGCGCGTCAGTGATTGCCCGGTTGGCGCATCAAGAAATCGCCAGGCAGCACCTGCGCCGGCGTCAAGCAGCACACTTGGAATCACCAGATCGATACGCAGCCGCGCACGTTCCACGCCATCGAGTGCGTGCGCACGCGAAATGGCACCCCATCGATCCACGCCGCCCGCCTCGAAATGTCGCCAGCGGCTGTGATAGGGCACTGATAAATCCGGATAGCGCTCGCGGATCACATCGGCCACGTAAGCGGCGGCAGGTCGCAGTTGCTCCGCGTGCCAAACGAAATGCGGCGATTCGGCATTCGCCACATATGAGTAAATTTGTTGGCAGTGACGGCGCACCGCCGTAGCGCTCAACAATGGCGCGGCAGGATGATCCGCGCTGACCGCTGTGTGCCAGCCAATTGCGCTCACGCTGGCGCGGCCCGAAAGCCTGACATGGCGGACTTCACTCTTCCAATCCGCGGCCTTTTGCGACGGATAACTCCTCGGCATCGGGCATGTAATTTGAAAAATAACCGGCTGCTTTTTTCGCATCCATTTCAACTTTGGCGTCAGCCGGAATCAATTCATCCGGAATCGGCACTCGCTCGATGACTTCGATGCCTTGCTCGACCAGCGCGCCGTGCTTCATGTCGCTCATCGAGGCCCAGCGGTCGATACGCGTGATGCCGAGCCAATGGAATACGTCGGGCATCAATTCCTGAAAGCGCATGTCCTGCACACCGGCGACGCATTCGGTGCGCGCAAAATAGGTTTCGGCGCGGTCGCCGCCGGCCTGGCGTTTACGAGCGTTATAGACCAGAAATTTGGTGACCTCACCAAGTGCGCGGCCTTCTTTGCGGTTGTAGATCACCACGCCGACGCCGCCTTGTTGCGCCATCTCGATGCAGACTTCGATGCCGTGCGCGAGATAAGGGCGGCACGTGCAAATGTCTGAGCCAAACACGTCGGAGCCATTACATTCGTCGTGCAAGCGGCAGGCGATTCTGGTCTCGGGTTTGCCGAGCTTCGC
>JANOKK010000774.1:0-12285 GCA_031419255.1 Betaproteobacteria bacterium | reverse complement strand
ATGTGGTGACCGAAGCGGGTTTCGGTGCCGATCTGGGTGCTGAGAAATTCATCGATATCAAATGCCGTAAATCAGGATTGCGTCCGTCGGCGGTGGTGCTGGTCGCGACTATTCGCGCGTTGAAATTTCACGGTGGCATGGATGTGAAGGAAGTGTCTAAAGAAAGTGTCGAGGCGCTGGAAAAAGGCATCGTCAATCTGGAACGACACATCCACAACATCACACAGAACTACGGCCTGCCGTGCGTGGTGTCGATCAATCATCGTACCCATGACACGGAAGCTGAGGTGAAATTGCTGGTCGCACGTTGCGAAAAAATGGGTGCGAAAGTGGTGGTCGCGAGGCATTGGGCGGATGGCGGCAAAGGCGCTGCCGAATTGGCAAAGATGGTTGTCGAGATGTGCGAACAACCCAACAATTTCAAGTTCGTCTACGAGGACAGTGCGCCGCTATGGGACAAGATGAAGGCGATCGCCACCAAGATTTACGGCGCTTCCGATATCACGGCGGATGCAAAAGTACGCGGCCAAATCAAGCGTTTGCAGGATGAAGGCTACGGCCACTATCCCATCTGTGTCGCCAAAACCCAATACTCGTTCTCCACCGATCCGCAGTTGCGCGGCGCGCCATCAAATCATGTGTTGACGATTCGCGAAGTGCGGCTCGCGGCGGGAGCCGAGTTCGTGGTGCTGGTGTGCGGCGACATCATGACCATGCCGGGATTGCCGAAAGTGCCGAGCGCGAACGCCATCGATGTGAACGATGAGGGCAAAATCGTCGGCCTGTTCTGATCCAACGAGGTCAATCCGGCTGCCGGTCCGGTGCCCGCCGAAAAGATCGCTTGTTGTGGTGGTGGCGACATAGGTAAACTATGCCCATCCGGCGCAAACGGGCGTCGTTTCAGGGAGTGTCACGCGCAATGTCGCTTGAGCTGAAGAACTTAAATGAGGGGCGCTATGCATGAGTGATGGCAAGCCCGACCTCGAAAGCATCGGCAAGTACAAAGTCTTGCAAGAGCTCGGTCGCGGCGCGACCAGCGTCGTCTATCTCGCTGAAGATAGTTTCAATAATCGCAAGGTGGCGATCAAGGCGATGTTCTCGGCGGCGCTGATCAATGCCGAGGACGGTGCCATGCACCGCAGCATGTTCCTGAACGAGGCCTCGCTCGCGGGCAAGATCATGCATCCGCATATCGTCGCCATCTATGATGCGGTGGTCGATGAAAATATGAGCTACATCGTCATGGAATACGTCGATGGCGGCACGCTCGAAAAATACTGCAAGCCCGATAATCTGCTCGAGCCGCAAAACGTCGCCGAGATCATTTTCAAATGCGTGCGCGCACTCGCCTACGCCTATGCAAAAGGCCTCATCCATCGCGACGTGAAGCCCGGCAATATTCTCTATAAATCGGGCAGCGATATCAAGCTCGCCGATTTTGGTGCGGCGCTGAATAAAGTTTCGGATAAAACGCAGGTCGCAGCGGTTGGGTCGCCCCTTTACATGGCACCGGAAATTCTCACCGGTGCCAAGGCAACGGTGCAATCGGATATCTACGCGCTCGGCATGGTGATGTACATGCTGCTCGCCGGTCGCTCGCCGTTCGAGGCCTCGAACGCGGCGAGCCTCGCCTATCAAATCGTCAATCACGATCCCGATCCGCCATCGGTTTACCGCCCAGGCATTCCCGCGCCGATGGAGGATATCGTCAAGCAGGCAATGGCCAAGGACATTGCAAAGCGCTATCAAACCTGGGAATCGTTCGACAAAGATCTCGCCGCGTTGTGGCAGAGCGCCGAATCGCCCAAGCAGGACAAGAACAAAGTCTCCGACACCGAGCAATTCAGTTTGCTGAAAACCTTGTCGTTCTTCCGCGATTTCCCGGAAACCGAGTTGTGGGAAGTGCTGCAAATCAGCAAGTGGCGACTGTTCCCGGCAGAGACGATGTTGATCAGCGAAGGCGATCAGGGCGATTCATTTTTCATACTAGCGAGCGGTGCGGTGCGCGTGACTCGCGGCAAACGCTTGTTGAACGTGCTCGGTGCCGGCGATTGCTTCGGCGAAATGTCCTACCTCGCCAAAAAAGACGGGCCGCGTTCGGCATCGATCACCACCGTCGGCGAAAGCATCGTGATGAAAATTCGCGCCGCCGATTTAGCCACCGCGAGCCAAAGTTGTCGGCGGCTATTTGACCGCAAATTCCTTGAGACCCTGGTCGTGCGTCTGGAGTCCGCGAATCAGCAATTGGCGGTGACTTGAGTTTTGTTTTGCCGGTTACGGCGGTGTATGCGTCGCTGCTTGCAGTGTTGGTCGTGATCCTCGCGATGTTGGTGGTACGGCTGCGGCGGGGATTGAAAATCGGCATCGGCGACGGCGGCAACCGCGATCTCGCCCGCGCCATCCGCGTGCATGGCAACGCGATCGAATCCATTCCACTGTTTTTGATATTGCTCGCGGTGTATGAAATCAATGGCGGCAATGTGACCTTGCTGCACATTTTGGGTGGCGTTTTTTTCGTTTCCCGCGTACTGCATGCGCGCGGAATGCTCGTCTCGGCCGGCGCATCGCGAGGGCGTGTGTTGGGAACTATCGGCACCAACACCTGCTTGCTGGGATTGGCGATTGCCAATGCGCTGTGGGTGTTGGGGGTCTAGCAATCTTGTTGCGAGGTGAAAGTCTACGCCGACGATGGCGAGATTTCGGTCCCGTTCAATCGCCAATGATCGCGTTCAGGTGCCACCGCGATGAACCAACACCGGCAGCGCGGTCAGCGACAACACTTTCGTCGTCACGCCACCGAGAAATATCTGTGCGATATTGCCGCGTCCGTGCGATCCCATAAAAATCAGATCGCAGCCGTGTGTCTTCGCGGCGTCAACGATCGCGGCGGCAATATGCTGGCTCGGCGCGGTTGTACCCTTGAACGGCACGCCCGCTGCGCGCGCGATCTCATCGATTTCGCCCAAGTATTTCGCGCTACGCTTCGCTATTTGCGCATTAAACTCGTCCTCGGATAGCATGCCGGGCGCAACCATCGAGTCCTCAAGCACGTGCATGATGTACTTGGGTGTCACCTCGAACGCAACAATTTCGGCGTGCAGCAAACGCGCGAGCTCGACGGCGGCCTTGGCGGCATTCCGGGCCAATGGCGAACCATCAATCGGAACTAGAATTTTCGTAAACATGCAGGACTCCTTTGCGAGTGTTGGTGGCGTGTGGCGTGAAGGCAGCGAATGCGGCCTGCGAATCCCGCGCGCGAACTTCACATCCGCTGCCAAACGATGGAGTAAGTATCGACGCGCGCTGGCGCGACATATTGATGTTCGTCAAATGACGACCGTTTGGCGAAGCACTACACTGCTACTTTCCGGGCGTCGCGAGGATGCATGATTGACACCCGCGTAAACGGGTAAAAAAGCAAGCACTGGCGCGGCGTTCAAGCCAAAAATGCTCGGAAAGGCGCGCCAGTAATAGAGTTTACCTAATAAAATTTGGTGGACAAGTCCGCCCTACCTACCGCACTCGTCGGGCGGACTCGTCCGCCAAATCATTCGCTTCAGCGCATTATCGACAACGCCCCGTCGAAACTTCGTCGGGCGTCACGTAAAATACGCGATTGCAAAAACGCCGATCATCGTCAACGCCAACGCCAATTTCGCGAGCGCGCCAAACAACAGTCCTAGCCAAGTCGCCAGGCCGACTTTCGCCGCCTGGCCCATTTCACGTCGCGCGATCAATTCACCGATGACCGCACCCACGAAGGGGAAAATAAAGATCCCGACCAGACCGAAGAACAATCCAGCGATGCCGCCGATGGCTGCGCCCAACAATGCCAATCGCGATGCACCAACGCGTTTGGCACCAAGCAGAGTGGCCGCGAAATCAACCCCCAGCGCGATTGCGGTGAGTACCGCGAGCAACACCAGCGTCGGCACGCCGATGCGTTGAAAATCGCCAATCCACGCGGCGACAAGCAAGCCGCCGAACACGAACGGCGCGCCCGGCAAGGCGGGAAGCAGCGTACCGGCGAGGCCGACCAGTACCAGTGCCCCGGCGAGTATCCACAGTAGAGTGACTTCGATGCCGGACATGATGTTTCCTTTCGATCAATTGGCCTGCGGTAATAACCGACCGCGAACGCCGTAGTGCGTCGATGCGCGCGCTTTGGCCTATCATACGATGCAATACTCTTTGTTCGTGGTGGCAACGACATGGCTGCACTTCCCCAGACAACTTCCACACCTATCGCAGCGCCTTCAACACACCACGGGCGCGACGAATTGATCGCGCGTCTCGCCAAAATTCTGCCGCACGAATCCCTGTTGAGCGAGCCAGAGGATCTGGCACCCTACGAATGCGATGGCCTTTCCGCGTATCGCGCGCTGCCGATGCTCGCGGTGCTGCCGCGCACGGTCGCTGAAGTGCAGGCGATCTTGCGCGTTGCCTCTCTGACGCAAACCAAATTGGTCGCGCGTGGCTCCGGTACGGGCTTATCTGGCGGTGCCACGCCGTTGGATGACGGCATCCTGATGTCGATGGCAAAATTTAATCGCATCGTCGCCATCGATGCGCTCGCGCGTAGCGCACGCGTGCAACCCGGCGTGCGCAACCTGCAAATCTCCGAAGCCGTAGTGCATCTCGGTTTGTATTACGCGCCCGATCCTTCCTCGCAGATTGCGTGCTCGATCGGCGGCAACGTGGCTGAAAATTCCGGCGGCGTGCATTGCCTGAAGTACGGCCTCACGGTTCACAATATTTTGAAAATTGAAGTGGTGACCATCGATGGCGAGATCGCGACCATCGGCTCGGACGCGCTGGATGCACCCGGCTACGATTTGCTCGCGGTGATGACCGGCTCAGAAGGCATGCTTGGCATCACGACCGAAGTGACCGTGAAATTGCTGCCGAAGCCGCAACTCGCGCGCGTGGTGATGGCCAGTTTTGATGACGTAGAGAGTGCGGGAAACGCAGTCGCCAACGTGATCGGCGCGGGTATTGTTCCGGCGGGTTTGGAGATGATGGACAAGCTCGCCAACGAAGCAGTGGAGGGCTTTGTGCATGCCGGCTACGATCTCAACGCGGCGGCAATTCTTTTGTGCGAATCTGACGGTACGGTCGAAGAAGTGGAAGAAGAAATCGCCAAGATCGAAGCGGTCATGAAAGCGTCCGGTGCCACCGCCTGCCGCACCTCGAACAATGAAATAGAGCGCCTCAAGTTCTGGTCCGGGCGCAAGGCTGCGTTCCCGGCAGTGGGCCGCATTTCACCGGATTACTATTGCATCGATGGCTCGATTCCCCGCCGCGCGCTGGCCGCCGTGCTGAAACGCACCGAAGAATTCAGCCATAAATACAAGCTGCGTTGCGCCAACGTGTTTCACGCGGGCGACGGCAATTTGCATCCGCTGATATTGTTTGATTCAAACGTGCCTGGCGAGTTACATCGCACCGAAGCATTCGCCGCAGAATTGCTGGAGCTCTGCATCGAAGTTGGCGGCACCATCACCGGCGAGCATGGTGTCGGTATTGAGAAAATCAATCAGATGTGCAGTCAGTTCAGCGATGGCGAACGAGAAATGTTTTTCGCCGTGAAGCGCGCCTTCGATGAACACGGATTGCTCAATCCTGGCAAGGTGATCCCGACGCTGAATCGGTGCGCGGAATATGGCCGCATGAGAGTCAGCGGCGGGCACACCAACAATTTGCCGCATGCGGATATTCCTCGGTTTTGAAGAATTATTTTTGCCACGGATTGCTCGGATGAAGGCGGATAAAATCAAATCGAGAACAAAATCCGTATTGATCCGTGTAATCCGTGGCTAAGCAATTGAGATGGGAAAACCTGGTGCGCGGATGAAAGTTAACGTCGAAGAAATCAAGGCGCGGGTGTCGAGTGCGGCCACCTCGAAGTCGCCGCTCGTCATTCACGCCGGCAACAGCAAGGTATTCTACGGCGGCGCAATCGTCGGCGATGCGCTCGATATGCGCGCCTACACCGGCATCATTGATTACGAACCGAAGGAATTGGTGCTGACCGTGCGCGCAGGTACGCCGCTGGAGGAAATTGAAGCGTTGATGGCGCAAGAAAATCAAATGCTGCCCTTCGAGCCGCCGCATTTTTCCGGTGCCGCCACCATCGGCGGCACCGTCGCCACCGGCCTTTCCGGGCCGCGCCGCCCTTACACCGGTGCGGTGCGCGATTTTGTATTGGGTACACGCATCATCAATGGCAACGGCGAAGACCTGCGTTTCGGCGGTCGCGTTATCAAGAATGTCGCCGGATACGATGTCTCGCGGTTAATGACGGGTGCCATGGGTACGCTGGGTGTGCTGCTCGATTTGTCGTTCAAGGTGCTGCCGAAACCGACGGCGGAATTGACATTGCGCCAGACTATGGATGAGGCTACCGCCATTCAGCGGTTCAACGAATGGGCGGGAAAACCGCTGCCGCTATCGGCCACGGCGTGGCATGAAGGTGTCGCGATGATACGTCTCTCGGGGGCGGCTGCCGGAGTGAACGCGGCGCGTGAAAAACTCGGCGGCGACATCGTTGCTGAGAATGAAGCGAGCGCGTATTGGCGCGACTTGCGAGATCACCGCGCCGAATTTTTTGCGGGCGACATGCCATTGTGGCGGCTGTCGGTGCCTTCCACCTGCCGACCGCTGCAAATGAGATTGCCGCAATGGATCGAGTGGGGTGGCGCGCTGCGCTGGGTGTGCGGATTGACCGATGCGAAAGCCTTGCGCGCGGCGATGGACACCGTCGGCGGACACGCCACCTTGTTCCGTCACGGCAAGAAATCCCTCGGCGTGTTTCATCCGCTGCAGCCGGTGCTTGCGAAGGTTCACCGCAATCTGAAGCAAGCATTCGATCCCGCGAATATTTTGAATCGCGGAAGAATGGATAATTTTTAACTTTGTCATTCTGAACGCAGTGAAGAATCTCGTCCTTCATCGCGCGCCACGATTTGTACGACGAGATCCATCACACCAATGAAGTTGTTCAGAATGACAAGTTATCCATGCAAACCAATTTAGCCACCTGGATCAAAGATACGCCCGACGGCATCGAGGCGGACAGCATCTTGCGCAAGTGTGTGCATTGCGGATTTTGTCTCGCCACTTGTCCGACCTACAATCTGCTCGGCGATGAACTCGATAGCCCGCGCGGGCGGATTTATTTGATGAAACAAGTGCTGGAGGGTGAGCCAGTCACGGAAAAAACGCAACTGCACCTGGATCGCTGCCTCACCTGCCGCGCCTGCGAAACGACTTGCCCGTCGGGCGTGCAATATGGCCGTCTGCTCGACATCGGCCGCAATGTTGTCGAACAAAAAGTGGGCCGCAGTTTTGCCGATGTGGTTGAGCGCGTCGCACTGAAAAATCTGTTGCCGCGCACGGCGCTGTTTGCCGCCGGTCTCGCCATCGGGCGCGCGCTGAAACCGTTGCTGCCCAACGCACTTGCGAAGAAAATTCCTGTGCGCCGCGAGGAGGGTGAGCGGCCCGCGCCGCGCCACACGCGCCGGATGCTGATCCTCGAAGGCTGCGTGCAGCCGGCGATGGCACCTTCGATCAACGCTGCCACCGCGCGCGTGTTTGATCATCTTGGTATCTCGTTGATTGCCGTCGAGGGTGCCGGCTGCTGCGGTGCGATTGCGCAGCATCTCAATTACCACAACGCGAGCCAAGCGGCCATCAAACGCAATATCGATGTCTGGTGGCCCTATCTTGCGGCGGGTGCGGAAGCGATTGTGGTGACGGCATCCGGGTGTGGAACCATGGTCGAGGAATACGGACACATTTTGCGCAATGATGTCGAATACGCCGACAAAGCGCGACGCGTGTCGGAAATGTTTCGCGATGTGAGCCAGGTGGTCGCTGCCGAGAGTGCCGCACTGTCGAAATTGCTCGCGGCCAAGCAACACGCGTCGATGAAAATTGCTTTTCATTCGCCGTGCAGCCTGCAACACGGATTGAAAATAAAAGGTGTGGTCGAGTCGCTGTTGCGCGATGCGGGCTTTGACTTGACGCCGGTTCCGGACGGGCATTTATGCTGTGGCTCGGCCGGAACGTATTCACTTCTGCAACCGGAACTCTCAAAACAACTGCTCGCCAACAAAGTGAACGCACTCGAATCCGGCGCGCCGCTAATGGTGGCAACGGCGAATATTGGTTGTCTTGCGCATATTGAAGGTGGGTTGAACGCGAGCTCGAAGGTGCCGATTCGGCATTGGATTGAGTTGATCGATGAGCGGCTTGTGGGTTGAGTCTTTCATAGCGAAAAAATCAAAAACACTAGCATTGGTGAGGCGTTCGGAGCAGTTGTGTCCGGAAAGGCGCGTCGAATAAGGTTGCTTCCATTTCAAAAATAACAATGCCGTAGGATGGGTGGAGCGCTGCGATACCCATCGTTTTTCAAACCTCCATGATGGGTATCGCTGCGCTCCACCCATCCTACGAAACTGATCCGCGCGGGGCCATCGACAATGCGTGGGAACCATGGCCCCGCGTTCGGGCTCAGGACAATTCAGCGCAAATGTCGCGCTTGTGCCCGACCGCTTTTTCCAGCGTGCCCACACCCTCGGCCGTAATCGTGAGTACGGTATTGCCGTTGTAGTAGACCGTGGTCGGCCCGGCCGGGATGTCGGTCGGAAGCATTCCCAGGAGGAGCGCGCCGGTGGTCGTGACCTTTGACGATCCGTCCGGATACACCACGATGTGCTGCTGCACCCGTTGCGGCATTTGCGTGGTGGTTTTGCCGTTTTGGGAGTTCGTGAAACGGAAATCGTGTCCTTTACCCGTTAGCGCGAAGTTCTGGTTGCCGTCGGCATCCGTGTATTCGCGAGTATTGATCCTGCCCGCCCAACCTTCCCATGTCACCGCGTACTGGCAAACCATGCCAGCTTCAAACGGTATTGACCAATCGGGCGGGCCCGACGGAAACTGATAGGCGTTTGCGCCGAGTGACGCGGTACAAAGCAATGCACCGGCGAGGGTTGAGAATAATTTGCGTTTATTGGTTGACTTCATGGTCGTTCTCCTTGTTTGGTTTGCGAGTGTCGGCAAGGCGTTGCCGATGACTTCACTATCGGCGAACCTGGCCCGCGCGTCCTTTAACCGTCTGAAACGTTCTGAAACGCATCCGCTTCAATGTCCGTTAGGTGAACTTGCCCGCAAAAGAGGCGAAATTGCAGAGCTTTCGATTCACTCGGGTCTATTCGATGTTGGGAGACGATGCGATGGCGGCTGCGACACTGCTGCCGGCGGCGAAGAAATTGGCGTTGTGCGAGAAGTGGTGACGTATCAAATCTGACAGCTTGTTGAATTTCCATTGCCGAACGGCTGCCCACTGTTGGTCAATAATTTTATTAAAGTCAGAGAATGAAAAACATGTTCAAGGTGTTGTGTGTCGCCGCGCTGGGCACGCTGCCCATTGGCGCGGCCTCTCTGCTTCATGCGCAAGCGGCGAGCAATCCTCGTATCGATGAAAGGATTGATCGCATCGTCGTCACCGGCTCGCAAATTCCGCGAGCGGACAAGGAAACCCCCAGCCCCGTACAAATCATTACGGCGGCAGAAATTAGAGCGTCAGGCTACACATCGGTCTCGGAAGTGCTGCGAGACATCACCGCCAATGGCATGGCCACACTGAACCAGGGCTTTAACCGCGCGTTTTCCGGCGGTGCCAGCGGTGTTTCCCTGCGCGGGCTGACATTGGGTTTGACGCTGGTGCTGATCGATGGTCGCCGCATGGCGCCTTATCCGCTTTCGGAAGATGGGCAGCGTCCTTTCGTCGATATCACCTCCATCCCATTTGACGCCGTCGAGCGAATTGAAATTCTGAAAGACGGCGCATCCGCCGTGTACGGTTCGGACACGATTGCCGGCGTGATCAACGTGATCCTGAAAAAGCGCCATCAAGGCACCCTTCTCAGTGCGGAGACCGGTACCACGCAACACGGTGGCGGCAACACCAGTCGCGTCTCGGTCACCCATGGTTTTGGCAGTGTGACGTCTGGTAGCGATGGATTTATTTCGATCGAGTACCGAAAGCAAGACAAGATCATGGTCAACCAGCGCAGCGGCGATTGGACGCGCATGGATTGGCGCGCATTCGGCGGCGAGGATTTGCGACCCGGTGCGCGCAACGCGGCGCTGATTTCGCCGCGACTCAATTCGGCCTACCTGCAAATTCCCGGATCGTCGACGGACACCGCATCAAGTTTCGCCTTCTACCCCGGTTGCACCTTCGCCGCCATGCGCGCAAGCCAGTGTTTGTTCGCCGATACCTGGTCGACACTGCAACCGCCTTCGGAAAACCTCAATGTCCTGGCGAGCTACAACGCCAAGTTCGCCGGCGATTGGGAATTGAATCTCAAAGGCTCGGTTTTCAATAGCAAGAACCAGCAAATATTTTCGCCACAGGCGATACCCGAGGGTTCATTCGCGGGTTACACGCGAACCGGGCTGAGTGTGGTGCCTGCCGTTGTGGGCGCGATCGCGAACTACACCGTGCCCGGAAACTACCCGGGCAACACCTTGGGTGTGCCGGCGTCGGTCATCGCCACCATCGCACCCGGTGATGGAGCCATCGTCGATCTCGATACCCAGTCGACACGATTTGTGGCCGAGTTGTCTGGATCCTTCGCCGAGTGGGAAATCAAAAGCGCGGTTGGCGTCACGCGAGTCGAAACCAAAACGGACGTCTCAAACGTCGTGAATCCCGCCAATCTCTATGCGGCGCTCAACAGCACCGATCCGAACACCCGGTATCTTCTCGGCGGCGGCAACAGTGCCGCAGTGATGAACTTCGTCGCCCCCAGGGCCAACAACACGCAGACTAACAAGCTCAATTTCTTCGAATTGCACGGCACCCGCGATCTCATGAAATTGCACGGTGGCCCGCTCAGGCTCGGCCTCGGCATGAGCTACATCGCGAAAGAATTGAATGCCCCCAATCCAAAGGAAAGCCAGAATGGCTCGATGCTTTTGAACGGCGCGTACGCTTTTGGCAAGGAAAAGGATACGGCCTTTTTCGCCGAAATCGTGGCACCCGTGCTGAAGTCGCTCGAACTCGCCGCCGCCGTCCGCCGTGACCATTGCGATATATTCGGCAACTCCACGACCCCGAAAGCGGGATTCAAGTTTTCGCCGATGTCGGCGTTATCCCTGCGTGGCACCGCCTCGAAAGGCTTTCGCGCGCCTGCGCCCGCGGAGAACGGAACCGGCGGTTTTTTGTTCGGATTTACCAACCTCCGCGATCCGCTGCTCTGCCCGGTTTCAAATGCGGACGGCACGCCCAACTTGGCAGCCGCAACAAACGTCCCCGCGTATTGCAACTTTGCACCGCTCTATTTGCAAGGCACGAACAAATCGCCGCAACCGGAAAAATCCAAGTCATACACCTTGGGTGTGATCCTCGAGCCTATCAAAGGGTGGTCGACGACACTCGACTATTACAAAACCGAAGTCAACAACCAGATCATCTCCGGTCAGCAAGGGGAAGGGCAGAAAAAAGTGCCGTTTTGTTGTTACCGTCCACCCTGAGCTTGTCGAAGGGTTATTTCATCAAGCCTTTCGACAAATTCAGGGCGAACGGGGTAACTGGCTAATCGGCAGCTAATTGCGCCATTCGCCCGCTATCAGGACAACTCAGCGCAAATATCCCGTGCATGCGCGTGAGGCGGTTCCAACGTACCAACACCTTCCGCCGTAATCCTGAGCACCGTGTGGCCGTTGTAATACGTGGTCGATGGCCCTGCTGGAATGTCGGTCGGGAACATGACGATCAGGACGGCACCATCGGTTGTGATTTTTTGCGAGCCATCGGGATAAAAGACGGTGTGCTGCTGCGCGTGTTGCGATTTTTGGGTTGTCGATTTGCCGGTGGCGACGTTGGTGAAAAGAAAGTTGTACCCCTTGCCTTCGACCACGGTGTTCAAACGACCGCGTTTGTCCGTGAATTCCTTGATGCAGAGCTTGGCATCGGTTCCTTCAATGGTCAGCGGGAAATCGCAGGCCACGCCCGCGTCGAACGGAACGATAAAGTCCGGTGCATCGAGCGGCGTGCGATGTGCGTTGGCGCCGAGTGAACCGACGCAGAGCATCGCACCGATGAGGGTTGAAAAGAACTTGCGTTTGTTGGGTGATTTCATGGTTGTTCTCCTGGTTGGGTTTGCGTGTGTCGGCAAGAGGTTGCCGATGACTGCACTATCGCTTGCACCCACCCCTTGCGTCCTTTAGCCACCTGAAGGTGCCTGAAACGTTCTGAAACGCATCGGCTTCAAT
>JANOKK010000773.1:0-1279 GCA_031419255.1 Betaproteobacteria bacterium | reverse complement strand
CGATGGATTGTTGTTGGTGAACCACTTGACGCGGGCAAACAGCCAATCCATGAAAAATTGCGCGGCCAACGTGGCCACCGCCAGATACAGCCCCTTGATGCGCAGGCTGGGGATGCCGAACAGCATGCCCACCAGTGCGGCGACAAACCCGGCCAACACCAGCACTACCACAAAATTCAATTCGGGTATGCGCACGGAAAAGTTGTACGCCGCATAGGCACCCACCGCCATGAATGCGGCCGTGCCGAGCGAAATCTGCCCGCAGTATCCGACCAGAATGTTGAGGCCAATCGCCGCGAGTGCCAGAATCAGCCACGGGATCAGCAGCGCGCGAAACACATAATCGCTCGTCACGAACGGCACCACCACAAACGCGAACGCCATCAAGGCCCACATGAAAATGCGGTCCTGGCGTATCGGAAACAGTTGCTGGTCTTCCCGATAAGTGGATTTGAATTGGCCGTTTTCTCTATAGAGCATTTTCTATACCCGGTCGATGTGACGTTCGCCGAATAATCCCTCCGGCCTCACCAGCAGAAACAGGAGTGCCACCACATACGCGAACCAGTTCTCGATGCCGCCACCGGCAAGATCGAACGTTCTGACCAACCACGGACTCAGAAAAACCTCGGCGACTTTTTCGCCCAGGCCGATGATAAGGCCGCCGATGATCGCACCCGGCACCGAAGTCAGCCCGCCGAGTATCACCACCGGCAACGCCTTGAGCGCAATCAGCGAAAGTGAAAACTGCACGCCCAGTTTCGATCCCCAGATCATGCCAGCCACCATCGCGACCACACCTGCCACCGCCCAGACGATGACCCAAATATGATTCAACGGAATGCCGATCGACTGCGCGGCCTGATGGTCGTCCGCCACCGCTCGCAAGGCGCGACCGGTCGGCGTCTTCTGGAAAAACAGCGCGAGCACAATCACCAACGTCGCCGCCATCACGGTCGCGATCGCATCTTCTTTCGACAACAGCACACCGCCCTGGAACACGTTCTCAAAGAGCATCATCGGCTCCTTCGGTATGCCCAAGTCGATCTTGTAAATATCCGACCCCCAGATCGTCTGGCCGAAACCATCGAGAAAATACGCCACGCCAAGTGTGGCCATCAACAGCACCACACCATCCTGACTCACCAACGGCCGCAACACCCATCGCTCGATGATCTTGGCGAGCACGATCATGATGCCGACGGTGATCAACATCGCAGCCGAGAGCGCTGGCCAACCGGCGGGAACGCCAATCCACCCCGGTAGCCACTCGGCAAGC
>JANOKK010000772.1:0-12329 GCA_031419255.1 Betaproteobacteria bacterium | reverse complement strand
GCGATCGACTATTCGCAATTGCTGCAATGTCACGTTGCACGCTTTCGAGGCGAATTGACACGCGAAACCGAACTTTTGTTGCCGCTAGCCGAAGCCGCGACCACGATGGACGCCGACGCCGACGCGGTTGCACTGATCGGTGAATTGCTTGCATTTGTTCCGCGTCACGACATTTCATCACACCTGATTCAGCGGTTGCATTTGCGTTTTGTCGACGCGCTTCGTGCGACATATCAGACGACCGCCAAACCATTGCCGCACGTGCGAGAAAACCCAGGCGATCGTTTGACGGTCGGTTATCTTGTCGATTTCTCTCTGCCATTCATTTCGAGTTTGATCGCGGGATTGGTGCGCCACCACGATCATGCACGTTTTAGCGTTGCAATATATGCGATAAGTCCGACAGACCAGACCCCACGTGAGGTGAAAGACACCGTGGTGGTGAAGGTGGTTTCACTTGCCGCGTTGGATGAGTTTCACGCCGCAGAAATAATCCGCGCCGATCGCGTCGATTTATTGTTTGATGCGACCGGTTTCGGCACCTATGCGAAACCCGGAATCCTCTCATGTCGACCAGCCGCATTTCAAATCGCGCTGCCTGGATTGGATCGACCAGCGGCGATGGGCGATCTTGACGGCCGACTGTCCGATCGAATACTGGATCTCGCCCTGGATGCCGACGCCGTGCCGCCTTTTCCGTGGACAATCGAAGGTTGTGCGTTGCCGGTTTTGCCGGCCAGCATGTTCGTGCCATCCCCTTCGCGCGCCGCTCTCGGAATCCAGAGCGGCGCGACGGTTTTCGGCGTATTGGCGTCAGTCGGTCACCTTTCGCTGCGGTGTGTCGGTTTGTGGGCACAGATTGCAGAGCGGGTTCCTGAGGCGGTGTTTCTCATTGCTCCGCTTGACGACGAAGACATTGTCCCCGTTAAAAAAATACTAGTCCACGCGGGCATCGATGCCGCGCGACTTTTCTCAACCTCATCGTCCGTGTTGCGCGACACCGAACGCATATTGTCCGACCTTGTGGATATCATTCTCGACACCGTCCCTGCCAGCGACTATGTCGGCGTTCGCGCCGCAATTATTGGCGGCATCCCAATGGCGACCATGACGGGGCGCATGCCGGCCGAGCGCGTCGGTACAACGCTCATGACGCATCTCGGATTGAGGGACGGAATCACCCAAAGTGGTCGCGACTATGTGGATATCGCTGCCCGCTGGGCTTTAAATCCGCCAACGCGTATTACCTACTCAGTGCGCGCGAGTAAGGCTTGGCAGGATGTATCTCAACCCTCGGCACCATTCTCCATGGAGTCTTACACAGCACGAATTGAAGCTGCGATATCGCGCGCCATAGACGAACGGGCGGATGCCGGGGCATAAGATGACAAACACGCTTGCCAAGGCAGTTGCACTTTTGCAGAGTGGCCACATCGAGGACGCCACCCGTCAATTGGCGCGGCTTGCGTCCACGTCGCCGCCGAATGCAGACGTGTACCGATGGCTGGCCATTGCGCATGTGCGCACGCGGAATTTTCGGAAAGCACAACTTGCGATCAAAACCGCCATCGAAATTAATCCTGCCAGTGCGGATTTTCTACTGACCGCCGCAAATATAGAGCAGGATCTGGGCAACCCGGCGGCTGCCATTGATTTGCTGCAGCAAGCAAATCGTGCGCATCCAAAATTTGCCGAGGGACGGAACAACCTGGGCATCATTCTCGCCGATCTTGGTCGAATCGATGAGGCAATTCCAGTCTTCCTTGAAGCAATTCACCTTAAACCGGGCTACGCGCGTGCTTACGTCAATTTGGCAGCGGCTCAACTGCGATCTTTACTATTTGACGATGCACTATCGTCCGCAAGGCGGGCAGCGGTGCTTCAACCCGACTATGCCCACGCGCATTTACTTTGTGGCGGCGCGCAGGTGCTTCTCGGCAATACTGTAGACGCTGAGGCAAGTCTCGTGACCGCGCTTCGTTTGAAGCCGGATTTTGTAGAAGCTTCGTTGCTTCTCGCCAGGGCATTGAAAAAAATGAAGCGCGCCACCGAGGCGGAGCAGGTGCTTCAACGTGCATGCACTTTTTCCCCGGGCCACGAAGAAATTTGGACCATGCTTGGTGATATTTCAGCAGAGCGAGATGATTTGCCCGCAGCCCTTGTAAGCTACGAGCGCGCACTTCAATTGCGTCCAAACGATATTTCAACCGCCACTCGCACAGCATTGCTTCTGCCGAGCGTCTATGAAAACGAGGCTCACGTTTCGGCGTGCAGGACTCAATTTATCAAGCGTATTGAACAACTGAACGCAGGTGTGTCATCACTGACACATGGGCTGCGACCGGAACGATTCGGCGACGCCATTTCGAATAGTTTTCTACTTGCCTATCAAGGTCGCAATGACCGGGAAATTCAGCGCAATTACGCAGATTTTGTCGGTAACGTAGTCGAGCGCGTTCTGCCGATGGGCGAAAAGGTGCTAGTAAAGACCAGTCCGCAAAATCGCAGAATTCGTATCGGATTTTGCAGCCGCTTTTTCTACATTGGTACGGTCGGAAATTATTTTGCCAGTTGGATAACCGATTTGGATCGGCAAGTATTCGAGATCTATTTGTACCACACGCACGTTGTTGAAGATAACCTGACAAGACGCTTGCGGGCCGCGTCGGATCACTATTCGCAGGCCGAGGAAAGCTTTGCGTACTTCCACAAGAAGATTCGCGCCGATGAACTTGACATACTCATCTATCCCGAGATAGGCATGGATAGGGTTGTATTTCTGCTCGCGGCCCTGCGGCTTGCCACCATCCAGATTAGCGGATGGGGCCACCCCGTCTCACCCGGCCATCGAACCATCGACTATTTCATTTCATGCGCGGCGATGGAACCGCCCGGTGCACAGGATCACTACAATGAGCGACTTCTGACGTTGCCCGGAATTGGAACGCGTTACGACCTTCCATCGCTACCAAATGATGGTGCCACAAAAACGCGAAGCGACTATCAGTTGCCCGAAAATGCGCATCTCTATTTGTGTCCGCAATCGCTGTTCAAGATTCATCCTGCCAATGACCCACTGTTGGTTGGCGCCATGTCCATGGATCCAGAGGGTGTGTTGGTAATGTTTGCTGGGCAGAATGGCGACATTACTCAAAAATTTGTTTCGCGACTACAAGCGGCTTTTCTGAAAATGGGCGTAGCGGCAAAGGGGCGAGTAAAGATTTTGCCCGCCGTCAGCCACGACGATTACAAACAGATCAATAGGCTTTGCGACGTGATGCTGGATTCGCTTTACTGGTCCGGCGGCAATACGTCGCTGGATGCCCTTGCAATGGGATTGCCGATCGTGACGCTGCCGGGCGAGTTCATGCGGGGCCGACAGACGATGGCGATGTTGAAGTTGCTGGGGGCCGACGAGTTGATCGCGGATTCAAAAGAGGGCTACCTGAAAATCGCGTTGCGGCTGGCGACGGACAAACCCTATCGACACGGGATTTCTCAACGAATCATCGCCAATCAAGCGCAACTTTTCGACGATCCTGCGCCGCCGCGTGCGTTTGCGAAAATATTGGAAGACCTTGTCCGCAATCCAGCCTTTTTCGAAACGCCGCAGGATTGAGTCTGAGGCTGATCCGGGATCGTGACAGCAATATTCATCAAGCTCGGCGCTTGAATTACTCAAGATAGAACGCCCGCAACGACGCGTACAATTTATCCGCCGTGAACAGCGACTCAACCCGGCGTTTTGCGGTAGCCCCCATCGCAACGCAACGCGACCGATTTTCAAGCATCGAACGCATCGCGCCCGCGAGTTTTTCAACATCTCCCGCCGGAAAAAGTACGCCGGTATTGCCGTCATCGATCGCATCGACCAATCCGACAATGTTCGATCCGATCGCCGGCAATCCGGCCGCGGCGGCATCGATGACAATGGAGCCGAATCCTTCCCGATGGCTGGGGACGCAGAGGACATTGCCGAGACACAAATAAGCCTCGTGCGAATTTACCGCGTCGACATCGATGACACGATCGAACATTGCGGGTGTTGTGCGTTTCAGGGTCGGCAACCACCCATCCGATTCATCCGGCCCGACGAACAGCAATTTGGCGTCGGGGTGCGTTGCCGCAACAATCGAAAAGGCCGCGAGCAAATCGGCAGCCCCTTTGTCGAGACTCTTGCGGGCAATGGTGACGAATACAAAATCCTCCGTGCCAATTCCAAGTTGCGCCCGCAAATTGTCAATTCGGGATTGGAGTTGCCGCCGATCAAAACGTGAAGGCTCAACCCCCGATAGCGAACCGCTCGCGAGCACTGGCAACGGCTTGCCGTAGTGAGAAATATTATTCTGCAGAAGAAACGCCGATTGCGAAAGGCTGTCGGTGAGGCAAATCGTGTTCAAGCCATTGATCGCGCGATCAACGCAGTAGGTGAACGCGCGCGCGGGTTGCCGTTGCGTGGCCCAGACTTGACCCGTGAAAGTATGCATCCGCACCGGCACGCGGCAGATAAATCCGGCCAGCGCCGAGATCAGCCCTGCCTTGGGCATGATCGAATGCACGATGTCGGGTCGATGCGAAAAAAAGAACCGGCAAAGTGCCCACAAAGACGCCAGATCGGAAAAAATGCGGATCTTTCGGTTGAGATCAATGTCGATCCAACGAATGCCCGGATAGGTATCCCGGTAGATGGATACCCCTTGACCAACGACCGTGACGTCAAAGTCCGCCGGCAATCGGTGCAGTGTATTCGCCATGTGCCACGGCACCACATACGATGCCGTCAACACCCTGACGACTTTCAGTTTCGACATGTCATGTGCCGATCGATCGTTTTTTCCATGTTTGTGCGAGCGCCTGCATGCCGGCTTCCATGGTGATTCGGTGCTCGAATTTTAGGTCGGCCCGAATCTTATCGGCGCGAAAAACGACGCGATTGGTGAGCACATCAATTCTTGAAAGCGACAGCGGAAAGCCCGGAATTTTTTGCGCCACGTTGCAGATGCCGCGCATCAGCGTTTCGGGCAACCGGATGCGCGGTGGAGGCATGCCGAGTCCGGACGCAATCGCGCCGACAAATGTTTCCATTACTCGATAATCCGAGACGATATAAGTCTTGCCATGGGCGGGCAGGCTCGCGGTTCCACAGAGTACCAGCGCATCGACGACATTCTCAACGGGAACGAAGTTCGCCACCGCGCCCGGCTTGCCAATATAGAAAAATAGTCTGCGCTGAATCTTGTCGATCATTTGAAACAGCGATTGATTGGGCATGTCGGCCCCATATACATTTGAGGGTCTCACCACGATGCAGGAGAAATCCCGCTTTGCGGCGGCCTCGAATACCAATTGGTCAGCCGCAAGTTTCGACATCTCGTAGGCATTCGCCGGTTGCGCAGGCGTGTCCTCGTTTACCTCTCCGGATAGACGTTTGCCATAAACTCCCGTGCTGCTTAATTGCACCCAGCGACCGATCTCTCCGTCGCTCGCGGTGATCAGGTTTGCTGTGCCGGTCACATTGGTGCGCTGCATGTCACCCATCTTTCGCAACTCTGCCGCGCAGTGATACAGGATATCCGCGCCCCGCGAAAACTCGCGCAAGTCGTCGCCAGAGGAATTGAGATCGCCCCGAACCGGACTCGCGCCGGCGATCGGCGCGAGGGTTGAATTGCGCGTTAGATATCGCACAACATCTCCACGCGCAACATGGCGCGAAGCGAGGTGCCTGCCGATAAATCCCGTCCCGCCGGTAATGGCCACGATCACGTCAATACCTGTTCAACAGCGCCAACAATCGCCAGGCAAGATCGTCAAACATTTTCTGACGCCAAACGTTGCGGGAAAGCACCAGACCAACTCGTCGCCACCAATTGGATTTCGCCTCGACAAACCTGCGCACGATGCGCTGTTCTGCGACCGGAATGCGATCGCCGAAGGTTGCGAGAAAGATCGCCGCCTGATCGCTCTGCCAATTGCGCCCCTCGCCGCCACCCGCGAACCGCTTGAAGTTTCTGTTGAGGCGGTCGAGCTTTCCTTTTGCCGCGCCGAATACGTTGCCGCAATGTTGGCGATAGCGAATGCTCGCTTCCGGGTCAAATACAATTTGACCAAAACAGGAAAAAACGAGATAGCACCACCAGTCATGCACGAGAATGTTGCGGGGCAGGTGCTGGCAGAGCAAATCGATCGCCGGCCGATTGAGAACGATGGTGCACCCAACGCATATATTTTCAACCAGCGCATTGCCGAAGCCGGTCGCCCGTGGAATTGCCGTCATGCCGATCGGGTTCAGTTGTTCATCGACCAATTCCAGCCGCGAACAATACATTGCCGCGCCATGGTCGCGAACGGACGCAAGTGCCGCGACCGCGCGCGACATTTTTTCCGGCAACCACACGTCATCCTGATCGCAAAAGGCGACGAAATTTGTATCGGTCTCAGCGGCGTTTTTTAGCAACAAAAGAAAACTTACCGCCGCGCCGAGATTTTCCCCGCCAGGCAGCAGCGTGACGTGGCCTGCGCTGCGTGCCTCATCGAGTTTCTTGACCGTCGTATCGGATGAACCATCGTCTCTTGCCAGAACACTGATGTTGCGATGGGTCTGCGCATTGATCGAATTCAACTGCGCACGCAAGAACTCGCCACCATTGAAAGTGGAAAGGATGATGGTTACATGATCGGACGATAATTCAGCGGGCAAGGGAGGCGAGAATTCTGGACTTCACATTGAGGATGAATGTCGCCCGAACTGCAGAAATGCCGATACCGGATTTTGGGGCGGCTTTTCTTTAGGCGCGAAGCCCTAGCATGCCCGAACAGATGTCCAATCGCAACTCGCGGAACGTGAAAATAAGAATTGTCGCGGCGCGCAAGTTTCAGGACGCAAATGTCAACTGAGCGTCACCGCGTCGCGGGCGAGGACTGCACCCATTTTCATGCCGCGAGCGCGACGATTTTTCGCAGAAAGAGCGTTACCTACTGATTCCGGAATCCATATTCAAATGTGAAACACCAGCACCGGCGCGGCGTTCGCGGCACAAATGCTTGAAGAAGCCCACCAATGCTTGAGTTTGGTGAAATTTACCTATGGCAACAGTTCGCAACTTCGGCAAGCCGTCACATCCCTGCAAACTGCAACCGATGCAACATCGTATAAGTCCCATTTTTCGCCATTAACTCTGCATGCGTGCCGAGTTCGCTGATGCGCCCGCCCTCCATCACCACAATCCGATCGGCTTTTTCGATTGTCGAAAGCCGATGCGCGACCACCAGCGTGGTGCGGCCTTGCATTAGCGTATCCAGCGCACCTTGCACCGCGCGCTCGGATTCGCTATCGAGCGCAGAGGTGGCTTCATCGAGCAACAGGATCGGCGCATCCTTGAACACGGCGCGCGCAATTGCCAGGCGCTGACGTTGCCCGCCCGAAAGACGTGAGCCGTTTTCGCCGATGTTGGTGTTGAATCCTTCCGGCAAGGCCTGGATGAAATCGAGGCAATTCGCCGCCTCGGCGGCGCGCCGCACTTTTTCCATCGCAGGTTCACCCGTGACGCCGTACGCTATATTGGCGGCCACGCTGTCATTGAACAGCACCACGTCCTGGCTCACCAAGGCCATTTGCGCGCGCAAGTTGGCGAGTTTGATATCGCCCAGCGCGTGGCCGTCGAGTGTCACCGATCCCGTGTCCGGTGTGAAAAATCGCGGCAGCAAATTGATGAGGCTGGTCTTGCCGCCACCTGACGGCCCAACCAACGCGATGGTCTCGCCCGGCGCGATCGCGAGGGTGATGTCTTGCAGCGCGGCAGCCGTCTGGTTTGGGTAGCGCAGTCCGACGGCATTGAATTCGATACGGCCCTCGGCGCGCGAGACTTCAATACGGCCATTGTCAATTTCCGATTTTGTATCGATCAACGCGAACACGCTTTCGGCAGAGGCGAGTCCCTTTTGAATTTGTTCGCTCACGCCAGTAAGGCCCTTGATCTGCGGAATTAAACCCGCCGCGGCCACGATGTAGGTGACGAAATCGGCCACGTTCAATCCCGTGCCGAGCGATTTGCTTGCCGCCAGATACACGATCAATGCGATCGCAATCGAGACGATGAAATGCGTGAATGGGGTACCCGCTGCAGCGGCCGCACCATGTTTCATCGCGAGCCGCCGGATACGGTTCGCAGCGGCATTGAAACGCGCGGCTTCGTACTTTTCACCGCCGAAAATTTTGATCACTTTGTGGCCGCGAATCGATTCTTCCAGCACATCGGTAATCGCACCTTGCGCGACTTGCGCCTCGCGGCTGATCTTTCTCAGGCGTTTGCCGAATGCGCCGATGATGAGGGTCAGAATCGGCACGGCGGCGAAAATGATCAGCGTGAGTTTCCAACTCAGGAAAAACATATAGCCGAGTGCCACCGCCAGCGTCACGCTGCCGCGCACCAGCGCATTCAGGGTATTGGTGGTGGCTTCCTGCAGGCCAAGCACGTCGTAGGTGACTTTCGACATCAGCGTGCCGGACGAGGTGCCGCTGAAAAACGGCTCAGGCAGACGAATCAATCGTTGAAACATCTCGCTGCGAAAATCGAGAATCACTTTGTTGCCGACCCATTGCATGCCGTAGCCCGCCACAAAATGCGAAAGCCCGTTGATCAGAAATATCAGCACGATGCCCACTGCCGCGATCCACGCGTACTGCTCGTTACTTTCGACGAACAGCTTTTCCAGCAGCTTGTTGAGGAAATAGGCGAACGATCCCTGTGCCGCGCCGCCGATCACCATCGCCACGACACTGCCCGCGAACGCGAGCCGGTACGGCTTCACGTATTGCAGCAGGCGCGCGTAGAGTGCCCGATTGTCAGTCGGTGCCATGGCGCGTGGTGGTGGGCATCAAGGTAGGTGTGATCGGGACAGGCTTCAGCATGATCGTTTTTTGCGTGGCGGAACTCGATAATAGCGCGTCAACCGCCGCGATCACCGTGCCGAGGGCCAAGGTATCCAGACAATCGCTGCGGCTTTCCACGTGGCGCTCGCAGCCTTCCAGCATGCAGGGTACGCAGTTGCCGGCACCCTGCACCAGAAACACATTACCCTGCCGTGCGCTGCCAGCGCGCGGCCATGGACTCGCAGCGCTATTCCAGGTGCTGGGCCACGGCCCCCATTTGACCGGGTTCGATGGCCCGAACAATGCAACCGTTGGTGTGCCGGTGGCGGCGGCGATGTGGGTGACGGCGGTGTCGGGGCCGACATAGACGGCGGCACCGCGAATCAATTCCGCCGCCTCCGCCAACGATAGCGTGCCTGCCAGATTCAACGTGCCGTCGGGTTGCGCGCGCGCGATCTCGTTAACGTAAGCCCGCTCGGCGTCGTCCGGGCCACCGGTGAATAGCACGCTGAATCCGCGTGCCCGCAGCGATTCCGCGAGCGCAATCCAGCCAGCTTTTGTCCACATCTTGTAGCGGAATTTTGGGTACACGTGCAGCACGGCGTAGGCGTTGCCGTGGAATGGATGCAAACGCTGAAGCAAGGATTCCCGTCGCTCGAGTGCGATGCACGGCGGCACGACTTCATACGAGGGCGCTATGACTAACCGCTGAGTCAACGCGAGACCCATGCTCACCGTATGCGTGTCAAGATCGTCGAAGTTCACGGTCTGGTTCAGCAGCAATGCTTTGGCGCGGTCTTTCGCCAGCGGCAGGATCATGCCAAATCTTCGCCTTCCCGCCGCCCAGCAATAGAGTCTTGCGCGATCGGTGGCGATCGGCGAAAGCGCCAAATCGTAGTTTCGCCACAGCTTTTTCAACTCGCGGAATCGTTCGACGGCACCAGCCGTGCGAGGCACGATAATGATATTGGCGATATCGGCGTTTCCTTCGAGCGCGCCTTCGGTGCCCGCAAAAACGAGCATATCGACTGCCGCATTCGGCCAGGCGCGTTTGATGGCACGCGCGAGCGGTGTCGCGAGCAAGACATCGCCAATGCGCTGAGGGCACGAAAGCAGTACCCGGCGCGGCGCATTTTCCATTGGCAAATCAGGTTGCGTCACGCGCGCCTAGCCTTTTGCCAAGCCGAATGCGTTGATGATCTGCCGGTCGAATTCAATTTGTTCGTTGGCAATCGTCAGGCGATAGTCTTCAAAGTCTTTCGCGCTGTCGTCGAAATGTTCAAATACCTGTTGCACTCGCGTGCCGAATTCCGCGATGAAATTGGGTTCATTCGCGTCAAGCTTGTAGCCGGATCCAATCGGCACATCGATTGCGTTCATGGCCGATCCATTTATGCCAGTCATCACACAGCAGCCATGAATCGCCGCCTCGCGCGGCAGGCGATCTTTTCCCGGATGGTGGCCGAAATCAATATACAACTTGGAGGTCAGGAAAATCTCTGCCAGTTGTTCGCGGTCATAACCCACCAGCGGCATGAACTCGACATCGGGAAACGCGTCTCTCAGTTGCCGCGTAATCTTTGCGCCTTTGTGCGGATTGAACAGGATACGATTCTTGCGCACCGCAAGCGGCAATCTTTCTGCCAGATCGGCCAAATACTTGGGCGACGAATAAACCGGAATCGGGTCGGACAACATCTCGCCACGCACACCTTGCGCCGCGAGGAATTCCAGGGCGTACTGGCTCTGTGCAAAGTTGCGAAGATGCGCGAGTGCGCCAACGCCGCCCCAGGGGCGCAAGCCCTTGAGAAAATATTTGACGTAACGAATCTTGTCCCGCCACGGATGGCCATAACGCACACACGTGAAATTATTCACCGACATCCACCAGATCGCCGCCTCGGCATGCCGCACCTTCAACGCATAGGGCGTGACGATTTCTGGAAAGATGATCAAGTCGCCGGCCCCATCGCGATAGCGCGCAATCGGCACTGCATATTTCCGATACGCAGGCGCCGTTTCAAACGATTGGTCGAATGGAAAATACACCACCGACGCCGGCTGACCCAAGCGGATCAAATCCGCGACCAGTTGATGAATCGCCTCTGGTCCGGCGGTCGTTGCATTGCCGGGGCAGGCAACAAAAACGGTGCGATAAATGGTCTTACCGGTGCCGACCATCTATGGATTCCAGTGGATTGTGGTGGGAGAGACAAATAATACTAAAATCCGCAGGGACAATGAACATATCAGACTCACCTTGAGCAAATTCCCGCGCGATCGCGTGATCGATTCCCCGCCCGCCATCGTGCATCGCGAATCGCGTCTGGAGGGGGGCGTGTTGGTCATCCTCCTGCTGGCACCGATCGTCTATCTGAGTGTGCGGCACGGTATTCACGCCTGCCTCTATATATTGGCCTTGATGGCCGTGTTTCAACTCACCAAGTATCCCGCGCCGTTTCGCGAGGGGTTGGCAGATCCGTGGGCACGAAGACTGGTACTCGCATTCGCAAGCCTCTTTGTCGCCACGCTCGTCACTCAAGTGCTGAAACAATCGATCCATTGGCCATCGTTTGACGGCCCATCAAAAATTCTTTTGGCCGGATTGGTTTTTCTGTTTTTGCGCAATCAGCGCATCGCGTTTGCGAAGGTTTTGGAATTGGCACTTCCTCTCGGGTTGCTTTGCGTTTTTCTTGTCATTCAGTTGTCGCCGGAAACCCGCAAAATCTGGGATGGCCCGCTGGCGATGGGGCGGTTTGCGACCAGCTTTGTCGATCCCAATTCGCTCGGCAGCCAGAGCTTGATTCTCACCATGCTCTGCGTGTTTTCGATTGGTATGTTTGCAAACAAGCGAACGTGGTTGTTCGTGTTGAAAGTGATCGGCATCGTCATCGGCGGTGCCATTGTAGTGAATGCTCAATCGCGCGGCGGATGGCTCGCGATTCCGCCATTGCTGATGCTGTGGCTCGCCTTGTACTTCAGTCAAAACACGCTGCGTGGCCCTGCCAAGTTTCTGCCGCCGGCAATCGTATTGTGCGCCGCTGCGACCCTGATGGCGATCGGCTATGAGACTTCGCCGATCCTCTCCAATCGCGGCAATTTTGCAATTGAAAACGCGAATGACTGGCTCGCTGGGAAAAATCTTGATAGTCCAATCGGCATTCGCTTGTCGATCTGGGAAATCTCGATGACACTGGCTCGCGAAAGCCCCTGGATCGGCTATGGCGAAACCGGATTGAAGGCGGTGCTGGCGACGCATCCATTGAATATCCCGGCGAATCGCTCGGCCATCGATACACTTGCGTTTGCAGGTGCTCATAGCGACATTCTCGCCAAGCAGTTGTCGATGGGGATATTCGGGCTCGTCGCGTATTTCGCGACGATGCTTGTTCCCTGGCTCTATTTCTGGAAACATCGCTGTCACACGCATCTTGATACCCGTGCCGCTGCTCACCTGGGC
>JANOKK010000771.1:0-3265 GCA_031419255.1 Betaproteobacteria bacterium | reverse complement strand
GACAAGTGAAAGCGAAAGCGGATGTTGCGGTAGCTGGAATTGAAGGCGTTGAACGCCATCGAGCGCGCAATGAACCAGGGTGCGGCCGCGAACAGGAGAATGGCGAGCATAATCGCCACCTGCGGCATGAAATGCGCGACGCCGGAGTAAATGGCAAAGACGGCCAGCGCAATCAGGCGTCCTTTGAGAATCGCGATGGGGTTGCCGTGATATTCGAAATTCGCGTCGGCCACCCAGGTGTGGCCGTAGAAATAACGCTTTTTTCGCACCTTCGCCCAAGCCGAATAAATGCCCAGTGTGACGATGGTGAGAAACAAATTGACGATCCAGATGCCGAAAAATTCAGCAGCGTTGCCGGTGAAGCGAAAGGGATGTTTTTCCGGCCCGGCTAGCGGCGCTTGACTTGCGGTTGGGATGGTCGTGATGGGCAACGAATCCTGATTGTCCAACGTGCCGGCACCGGCGTCGGCATCCTGCGGAATGTCCTGCATGGTCTTTCCCTGTGGTTCTCGTTAACCTGCGCGGTTTGCTGTTGCCCACTGCGGGGCGATGGTCGGCAATGTTGGCGCGTTGAGTCTAGCAGCCAGTCGGAATTAAGGAGAATCGGCTGCAAAATGATCTGGCCGGTGCAGATTTGCCACTCGCGGACAAATCGAGAAAACTCAGGACGCTTTTTTTCGTGGACTCACATACATCGTGATATCTGCATGCACCACGATATTGCCGTGCGCGTCTTTGATATCGACATTGACAATCACATCGCGCGGCGGGCCTTCGGCAAAATCATTCGTCGTCGCCTCACCCACCAGATCGGTTTCGCTTTTTTTCAAATATTGCACGGTCATCGCTCTCGGCAACCAGCGCATAGTCAAAGGCAGACTCGCCTCGATCATGGTGCCCGCACACATCTCCGCGAGATTGCAAGCGGCAATCGCATGCACGGTGCCGATATGGTTGTGCACGGCGCGGCGCTTTTTCATGCGGATGCGCGAGTAGCCGGGTTTTAATTCCTCAAAGTGCGGCGCGATGGTGGAGAAATAAGGTGCTTTCCAGCAGAGGATGCGCGAGTACAGCCATTTGCCGAAGGGTCTATTTTGGAGTTTTTGCCACAGTGAGAGCGCCTGGTTCATGTTGGCCTTTGGCTAAATTGTTGGCCAACCGGCATCGGCTGCGAACCGTGCGCCATGTTGTTGCTCAAGCGTTTTCATTTCCGCCAACAATTTCTCTTTGCCGGCCGCGCGCAAATAGTTGATCGGCCCGCCACGATGGGGCGCGAAGCCGGTGCCGAAAATAACGCCTGCATCGCAGAGATCAGCGTCGGCTACGATGCCTTCGCGCACACACGCAACGGCCTCGTTAACAGCGGGCAGTGTCATGCGCATCCACAGCGGCGCGTGGTCGATGCCGCTGACATTGGCCGATTTCTGCGCACGACCATCGACCCATTTGTAAAAACCCTCACCGGTTTTTTTGCCGAGCTTTTTCGCGGCGACCAATTCCTGAATTTTCTTCGGCTGCGGGCCGCCGGGTTTGGCGAGCTCTTTTCCCACTGCGAGACCGACATCGAGGCCCACCGTATCGGCCAATTCGATCGGCCCCATCGGCATGCCGAATTCCCTGGCCGCCGCGTCGATGGTCTCGGCCGATATGCCTTCCTCCAACATGACTTGCGCCTCAGTCATGTATGGCGTGAGGATGCGATTGACGAGGAATCCCGGCGCAGATTTCACGGGCAGCGGCAGCTTGTCGATTTTTTTCACGAACGCTTGCGATGCGACCATGACATCGCTTGATGTCTGCGGGCCTTGGACAATTTCCACCAGCATCATTTGCGCGACCGGGTTGAAGAAATGAATGCCGACCAATCGCTCCGGGCGTGCCATTCCTTGAGAGAGTTCCTGCAAAGGAATCGACGAGGTGTTGCTCGCAAGAATCGCGGTGGGTTTCAATCGGGGTTCGAGCGCGGCGTAGAGTTTTTTCTTGACCTCCGCGTTTTCAACGATCGCTTCAATCACCAGATCACAGTGATTCGCGCCGTCGCCAGTCACATCGGGAATCAATCGATCCATCGCGGCCTGAATCAGATGCGGTTGCTTCAGACGTTTCTTGAACATCTCGGCGGCACGCTTGATCGCCGGTGAGATGCGTGCGTGATCGAGGTCTTGCAACGTGACCGTGAATCCTTTCAACGCGCACCAGGCGGCAATGTCTCCGCCCATCACGCCGGCACCCACCACATGCACATGTTTGATCGCACATTCGCCCGCGCCGAGGCCTTTCAATCGATCCTGCAATTTGAAAATGCGAATCAGGTTCGCGGTGGTCGGATGCTTCGCGATCCCTGAAATCGAATAGGGATGATCCTGCGGCACGTTGCGCGGGTCACCACCGTAGTTGAGCCAGAGATCAATGATCGCGTAGGGTGCCGGGTAGTGATCTTTGCGCGCGCGTTTAGCAACTTGCTTCAGCGAGGCGCTGGCAACAAACTTTCGCATGATCGGCCAGTTAGTGACTGCGTGCTTGAACGCGGGCTGGTGCAACGCGGGCGGTTTGGCGAGCAGCATTTTCGCGGCATTCGCGAAGTGTCGTCGCGGTGTCAACACATCAACCAAGCCCATCGATTTCGCACGGCGACCGTCGACGGCACGGCCGGTCAGCATCAGATCCAACGCTTGCGCGGCGCCGATCAGTTTCGGCATCCGTTTCGCACCTCCCCAGCCGGGCACAATGCCGATCATTACTTCCGGTAATGCCATTTTGGTTTTCGGGCCGTCGTCGGCGATGCGGTATTTGCAGGCGAGCGAGAGCTCAGTGCCGCCACCCATGCAAAAACCGTGGATCAACGCAACGGTGGGAAATGGCAGCGCGTCGACTTGATCGAATACATCGTTACCGAGCTTGGTGAATGCAAACGCTTCCTCCGCATTTTTCAGCGTGGTGAACTCATCGATGTCGGCACCGGCCGCGAAGCCGTTGTCTTTTGCGGATTGAATTGCGAGGCCCTTCGGTGGCTTTGCCTTTACCTTTAGCGCGGCGCAAATCTCGGCAAGTTCCCGCAACGTCTCGCTCGAAAAAGTATTCGTCGAATCGCGACTGCCATCGGGCTTGGCGCGGTCGAAAGTGAGCCAGGCGATGTTATCGGCATCGGTTTCAAGGTGCCAGTGTTTCCAATTTGACATGCTGCGTTTCCCTTAAATTTTTTACCCGTCGAACAGGCTTTCGCACAAGTATCAAACAGGGCACTTCTATTTACCCTGTCATTCTC
>JANOKK010000770.1:0-1985 GCA_031419255.1 Betaproteobacteria bacterium | reverse complement strand
CTGAATTTGGAAAGCATAGCGCGAACCGGTTTTGTGTGGTGCGCTAATGCGCGGGGATGACGGGGAGGATTTCCGCCTTGAGGCACAGCCGACACGATTGACGGGCAAGACAAGTGCTGACAATCATGTGTTTGCTATTTCAATTAGGAGGTACTAAATTGGTAGGCAATTGATTGCACGTAAATAATTTTCATTAAGACCACAAATTGCGCGGTTTGATATGCGTCATGTTTGAGGCCTACAAACAGAGGTCGCAAGCCAACCAACAACCTACTCCCGCGAACATTGCAACGCATCCATTACTGCATCGTCACCAATGAATGAACTCCTGGCGTGGTTCGCCGATCACGAAAAGCTCTCGGGGTGGGCGCAAGCCTTTGGCGCACTCCTGGCACTCTTTGTTGCGCTCGGTGTCGTTAGCCTGCAGGCACGCTACGCTGCTCGACAAGATGACCGGCGCACAGCAGAACGCATACGGTCGCTCGCCAGAACGCTCCAGTACTGGCGGGATATTTGCTTGAACTCATATGCCCTGCGGCAGCACGAATCGCAGCATCAAGACGTCCTTGTACTGCACGCGAACTTGCACGAGTTCAACCACACCGCGTCCGAGATCAATAAGTTCGCATTCGTCGACGCACCGAGTCAGCTAGTTTTCCGCGCGCTCACCAAATACCGCAGCATGTGCGGTCCACTTTCCCAATTCATGAGTCCGGAATACAAAGTGCCACTACAGGCGGCGGAACTGAAGGAGTTCGATAGAATTCTCGAAGAGTTGAGTGAAATGACCCGTGGCTTGTTTGCTGACGCCAATCGCATCTCAAATTAGCGCCTCCAGTTTGCTGCGAAAAGATCCGACCTAACCAAGCATGGGCCACGTCTTTCGTTTTGCACAGTTTTTGCGCGTACACAACTAATGCAAAATAGAAGTCGTGGCCCGACCAAGCGCGGCGCTTACCGCGCGTCTTAGTTTTCGCGTTGCGCCTTTGTATTCATAGGCAAATAATTGGCAATGCCTAGCCTTAGAATTCCACATTGAGAACCTATTCCGCCGCTACTGATCCTGGTTCAATAATCAAGAGGACAAGATGCGCGAGCATCAACCGACGTTGTACTTCATGTGCGGAAAAATGGCTGCCGGAAAATCCACGTACGCGCGGGAACTGGCACAGAGGAAAAATGCCGTTCTCCTCATTCAGGATGAATTGCTGGAGGCGTTGTATCCCGGCGAGATTCGGACTATTGCAGATTTCGTCAAAACCTCCGCTCGACTGAGAGCCGCGATGTTTCCGCACATTCAACATCTGCTGACTTGCGGCGTAGCTGTGGTACTCGATTTTCCCGGCAACACGCGCGATCAGCGGCAATGGTTTCGCGAAATATTTGAGGGGACGAAGGTCGAACATGAACTACATTTCATCGACGCGTCGGACGATCTTTGCAAACGCCAACTGAAACAACGCAGCGCCCATCTGCCTGCCGGATCTGCATGGACCACGGATACGGAGTTCGATGCCATCACGGCGTATTTTCAAGCGCCCGCTGAGGATGAAAAATTCAATGTCATTCGTCATGTGCGAGGCTGATATGGTGCCCAACTTTGATTGCGCAAACTCTCGTCAATGCCCACTTAAATGGTAACAATGGATATGCCCGCACCCATCACCGTTCGCCCCATTTTGCAGTCCGATTTCGCTGCCAGGAAACCGCTATGGGACGGCTACAACGCGTTCTATGGCCGCGAAGGCGAGACGGCGTTGCGCGATGAGATTACCCAGGTCACGTGGCAACGATTCTTTGATCAAGATGAACCGGTGTTTGCGTTTGTGGCCGATTCCGATGATGCGCTGCTCGGGCTCACGCACTATTTGTTTCATCGCAGTACCACGCGGATCGAACTCGTCTGCTACTTGCAAGATCTTTTCACGACACCTGCGGCGCGCGGTCGCGGTATCGGCCGGGCATTGATCGAGTGTGTGTATGAG
>JANOKK010000769.1:0-11703 GCA_031419255.1 Betaproteobacteria bacterium | reverse complement strand
GGTCACGCGCAGGAATCGGCAAGCGCGGTGGAGTTCGAGTCATCTACTTCACGCGTCTCCCCGCCGGTGAAATCTGGCTACTGGTCGTCTACGCCAAGTCGGTGACGGCCACGATCCCTGGTCAACTGTTGAAAGCCATTCGGAAGGAAATCGAAAATGCCTAGTAAAACTTCATCGAAGCGCGTTTCTGCTGGCGAGGCACTTGGCCTAAAGCTTCTTCAATCCGTTCGTGAAATGAAGGCTGGAACCGTTGCGCGTGTAACGCAAGTCGAGCTCAACGAGGTTGCTCAGGCGCGCCAAAACACAGGCTTGTCGCAGGCGCAGTTCGCCGAAGCACTGCATATCTCAAAGCGTACGCTCCAAGAGTGGGAGCAAGGTAGGCGTTCTCCGTCAGGTGCGGCGCAAGCGCTCATTCGTATTGCTACGCGTCATCCCGAGGTAGTGCGTGAAGCACTCGCGTGAAGAGGGCTAACCCTTCGTTCGAGCCGACACCCAAAGCGGGCGCGACTCAACTCAAACGTTAGAGCGCACCATGTCTGATGGCACAATGCTTTGGATCATCATCTTTATCTTTGCAGCCCTTGCTGCTGTGGCTATCTGGGTGCCCTTTAGCGAACGGAAAAAATCACATGCTTCCAATGAGGAATCGCCGATACGCGGAATTCACCTCGTAGATCACTATGAGGCTCAACTCATCGACCGGGATAACAATGAATGGGAGAGCGGTTATTGGGTCGTGAGCGAAGTAACTGCCAAACGGTTAGTTGGTGGGCATATCTACCTGCATCCCGGGGAGCGCGAGCCGTCACATATAGGTGGCGATATTTTTTCGTTTCATGTGCATCCGCGTGGACCGGAAGCTGGACGAATCGTCTTTCACTTTCACGCAGACGTGGAATGCTCGAACATCACGGTAGGCAGCGAAGGCTGGGACAACGAAATGAAAATCGTGTGGTAGTCATGCCCCACGCTCTAGCATTGCGGTCAAGTTCGTTCGCTTCGCTCACTGGGATGGCGCAAAAGCGCGCCGACAGCCGCCTTTTACCTTGGTCGTTGGGCGTCATGAACACTCATCTCCCAGATGCAGTAATATTCCGCATAACTCTTTGAAAGAATTGGCTATGGGAATTCAACTCGAAACTCTTGAGGCTGAAGCTCTTAAGTTGACATCTGGTGAACGTGCCGCGTTCGCGCAGCTACTGCTCGCGAGTCTTGATGAAGACGCTGAGATTGAGGAAGCGTGGGCCGTTGAAGTAGAGCGCAGAATTGCCGATGTCGAGAGTGGCGCAGTACAGGTTATTCCAGTCTCCGAGGCTCTTGCCCAAGCTCGCGCCGCATTGAAATGAAGCTCGTCATTGTTCCGCTCGCACTTGCGGAGCTCAACGACGCGGCGGCTTTCTACAAAGCGAGGGCAAATGCCGAGCTCGGCCTAGCGTTCGTGGCCGAGTTTGAACGAGCGGCATGCCTGGTCTTAGAGAATCCTTTACTCGGGGCAGTCTTTCGAGGCACTCGGTGCCGCTTCTTTCTCCGTCGCTTTCCATACGGCATCATTTATCAGGTCACCAGTGAAGAACTACGCGTCATTGCAGTTGCACATAATCGGCGGCGTCCAGGTTACTGGGCCAATCGCTAGCAGCAAGCCGATGCAGCGTCGCGACACACGCCGCCCAACACGGCGGTCCACACGGACGCGCTGACGCGCGCCGGTGACATCGAACGTTGGGCCGCCCTAAAGTGAGCCGTACATTCGATACTCCCGCCAACCTTAGAAAGGAACGTCAGCCATGAACACACTGTCCCCTGCTCGAATCATGGAGGTCGGCATGGCCTTCTGGCCAGCCAAAGTCCTGCTCTCTGCGGTAGAGCTAGGGCTTTTTACAGAACTTGGCACCAATTCCATGACTGGCCGCGAGCTGCAGGGCGCTCTTCAGTTGCATCCGAGAGCAAATCCCGATTTCTTCGACACGCTGGTGGCGCTTCGCTTTCTCGACCGTGACGGCAATGGCTCTGAGGCTCGATATCGCAATACAGAGGAAACTGCGTTGTTCCTCGATCGGCACAGCCCTCAGTTCATAGGCGGTTTCTTGGAGATGGCCAACGCCCGCCTTTATCGGTTCTGGGGCGATCTCACCGATGCCCTCCGGACTGGCGGCCCGCAAAACGAGATCAAACATACGGGCGCGTCCATGTTCGCTGAGCTCTACAGCAAGCCCGAGCGGCTCGAGCAATTCATGGATGCGATGAGCGGGATTTCTGCGGGCAATTTTCAGGCCCTCGCCGAGAAGTTCGATTTCTCTCGCTATCGCACGGTCTGTGACGTGGGTGGCGCGACTGGGCTGCTGTCAATGCTCGTGGCTGGCAAACACCCTCACCTTAGATGCACTTCTGCCGACCTTCCGGCGGCTACCCTGATCGCAGAGCGAAAGATCGCCTCCGCCGGGCTTGCGGATCGAGTATCCGTAAAATCTCTTGATTTCTTCGCGGAGCCGCTGCCCAGGGCCGATGTGATTACGATGGGCATGATCCTGCACGACTGGAATCTGGAGAAGAAAATGCACCTCGTCCGTGCAGCCTACGATGCCTTGCCTCCAGGAGGCGCGTTCATCGTCGTTGAGAACCTGATTGATGACGCAAGACGCGAGAACGCCTTCGGGCTGATGATGTCGCTCAACATGTTGATCGAATTCGGCGATGCATTCGACTTCACTGGTGCTGATTTTTCTCGCTGGTGTCGCGAGGTTGGCTTCAGCAGGACCGAGGTAATTCCGTTGGGAGGCCCCGCAAGTGCTGGCGTGGCATACAAATAACCGGGATGGAAAGATCGGCGGCCCAACACGGCGCTCAACCGGACGGTCCCGCCTTCGGCGGGCCCGCCGGTTAGCTTAGGCGCTAGGCCGCAGAAGCACCCATGCGACAACTCGAACTAATGATCCCGCCGCTTGCGCTGTGCGCGGTTTTTGCCGCAGCCATCGTCGCGCTCGGATATTTTGCGCCATTCGCAAACGCTCCCTTTCCAGCCCACCGCGCAGTTGCCATTGCGCTCCTGCTCATCGGGTTTGCCCTTGCCGCAACAGGAGTAATACAGTTCCGCATTTCGAAAACGACCGTCAATCCGATAGTGCCGAGCCGCGCAAGCTCGATCGTGACTTCTGGGGTGTTCAGCATCAGCCGCAATCCCATGTACGTTGGCATGGCACTGTCACTCCTTGGTGTGGCTGCCTGGCGCTCTTCGGTTCCTGGATATGTGCTGGTGCCGCTCTTCTGCCTGTACATGACGGAATTCCAAATCAAACCTGAAGAGCGGATCCTGCTGGCCCGGTTCGGTGAGGAGTTCTCCACCTACATGTCAAAGGTGAGGCGGTGGGTCTGAGGCCGAACTCGGCAGGCATCGTCGAGGAGAGAGGGTAGGCGAGTCGCAACGTAAGGCGTTGGTTCACGAAGCGATAATTCTCCACAGTGTCCGCCAGTCGACAACTTTCAAGAAGGCGAAAACTTAAGCGATTTCGCTCCGGAGCAGAATGCGAAGGGCCAATATTCGCCATTACTCGCGTGATGCGTCAAGACCGGCAACAAGTCATCGAATAACAGGCCGATTCAGGATATTGTCACCTCATGTCGAATACCACCTCCCGGAATCAGCATCAATCGCTTGAATCCATTGCGACGCACCTGCGCGCGCTCGAACATAAGCGCACTCAGGCGCTGTTGAACAAAGACATCGGCGCTGCACGAGCCTTGCATGCCGCCGACTATCAGCTCATCACGCCCGCCGGCAAAACGTTCACGCGCGAGAGTTACCTGCATGCGATCGAATCGGGCGAATTGAACTATGCGAAGTGGGAGATCGGGCCGATGCAGGTGCGGGTCTCCGAGCGGATGGCGATGGTGCGCTATCAGGCCAAACTGGTTTTTGCTTCGGGCAATTCCATTCGTTGCTGGCACTCCGACCTGTACGAGCTTATCGACGAAGAATGGCGGGCAGTCTGGTCGCAGGCGACCGCGTATTCGTCTGTCAGTTAAGGCGGGCGCGAAACGTCAATACTTGTAGGTCAGCGTGAACCAGGTCTTGTCGACATCGTTTTTCGCGCTTGCGCCACTACCGGCGCGAAATTGCGCGTGCTGCAGTTTTGCAACGAGTGCACGTGTAATTGGGTATGTCGCGCTGACATCGATTTCACGACCCAACGCGAGGCCGCCAAAGTCCGAGCGGAAGCGATGGTACTCGGTGAAAAGGCCGAGTTTTTGCATTTGCCCGCGCGCGGTGAGCCAGGTATCGATCAGCCCGACGCGCGGCGTGCTGGTGTATTGCAATGCCCAACCGTTGAAAGCGTAGAAATCGGTCAACGGCGTCTGGAATCCATAGATGCCGTTATTGCTGCCCTTGACTTCCTGATCGAAGCGCGCGCCCCACGTGCCGAAGGTCGCGCTGCCTGCCGTTTGAATTCCCATGCCAATGCGGCGATAGTTGGCGTCAATCCGGCGATCGCCATTGCCGATGCGATTCTGCTGCGCAACGCCAGCGTAGTACATCCAGCGCCACGATTCGCCGAGCGCGAATCCGCCCTCGGCATGCGCACCGGCGATGCGCTGGGCATTATTGGCAAAGCCAGTCTGCGCGGCAGTGGCCGGCTGATCATGCCAATAGACGTAGCCGGCAAGCGTGTGATCCGGCAGGGGATTCCAGGCTGCGTGCTACATATGCAGCCGCAGGTTATTCAATGCACCGAGCACGGTTCTGACGCGCCGGTATTCACCAAGCTGGATGCTGGTCTGCGGCAGTGAGGTATTGACGACGGTGATGCCATCGAACACTTGAGGCGTCTGGCGAAAATCGACATCGCTGATAAATCGTTCGTCATCGATGCGAAGTATTTGGCGACCGAGTTTTATGCGCGTCGACGGCAACCCGCTGTAGTCGGCAAACAACTGATTCACGCCACTATGCGGTGGATCGGGAAGCAAGGGATAGTTCGAGGCGAAAAATCTTGAGGGATCGGTATTCACACGTCCCGAGGCGCCCAGAAAACCGACAGTGAGATATTCCGCCGTTACCCGCATATCGTAAAACGGGGCAGTCTGCCAGCCGAGCGAGGTACGCAATGTCCAAACATCGGTCTTTTCGCGTTTGGCGGTTTCCGTAATCAGCGCATAACGGGGTCGGACTTCAAGTAACAGTTGCCCTTTGGCGATACTGTCAGTTAGTTTGAGCGCCAATGACGGCATTGCTTCAATGGAAATCGCACCCACTGGATGGGCATGAGCAACGATTGACGTCGCCACAAACAACAGGGCGGCAGCAGTCCCCATGCGCCGCAGGGAGCGCAATTTTCCAAAGACAGGACGGTGGTTCGTTTTCAGCAACATGTCAATTGATTCACGACGATTCATGCGACTGTATGGCGGCCCAGGGGAATGAAATTCATCCGTCGATTTTCCGCCTGCGCGCGCGGGGCGGATAGAATGCATTACATTGAATCATCATCGACAAATCGCGTAATCAATACGGAATGGATCGAATGATAAACGACTGGCGACATATTCTTTTGCGCACATTCATTGGCTTGGCCTGCCTAACCTGCTTTGCGGTTTTTCCTGCGATGGCCGCGAGCCTCACGGTCAATGTCAATGACATATCGGGCCAGCCAATGAGAGATGCTGTCGTCTCGGTAGTGGCGAAACCGGGTACCCGCCTACCGGCGCATGCGTCGCGCACGACCGCAATTGAACAAAAGGATCGCGAATTCATCCCATATGTGACTGTCGTGCAGATCGGCACCCAGGTGACCTTTCCCAACCGTGATCTTTTGCTTCACCACGTCTATTCGTTCTCGCCGGCGAAGAGTTTTGAAATCAAACTCTATTCGGGCGAATCGCCTCGCGGCATATTGTTCGATAAAGCCGGTATCGTGACCCTCGGCTGCAATATCCACGATTGGATGCTCGGCTACATCCAAATCGTCGATACGCCCTACTTCGGCAAGACCGGCGCAGACGGACGCGTCGTTGTCAATGATATAGTCGCCGGCGAATTCGAGGTTGCTGTCTGGCACCCGGCGCAGCGCGCGGCCGGCGTCGCAAAAAACCTCAAAATCGAGAGCCGCGAAACTGCGACCATGGTGATGGCGCTGGATGCTGTGCCGCCCAAGAAACGCTTCAAACCGCCCCTTGACTCGGTCAAGTACAAATAGCGCCCACCCCTCGCGAGCCCACGAGCGAAAAATGGCATTCTCGATTCATAGCCTGCACACCCGCATCGTAGTATTTTTTGCCGCGTTGCTGGTGTTGGTGCAAGGCTTGGCATTTTTTGTCGTCAATACGGCCAATACCCAGATCGCCAAAGAAACGATCGCCCAGGAACTCGGCGTCGGCGAACGGATTTTTCTTCGCTTGCTCAACCAGCAGCGCGCACAGCTTGAACAAACCGCCAGCTTGCTCGCGGCCGAATTCGGCTTTCGCCAGGCGGTTGCAAGCAATGATCGTGCAACTATTCAGTCCGCATTGACCAATCACGGTGCGCGCGCCGCAGCAAGTGTGATGTTGCTGATCTCGCTCGACAAGCAGGTGTTGGTCGATAACTTGCATCCGAATTCGACTGCACAGCCATTTAATTTTTTGCATCTCATTCGCGCGGCCGAAGCCGATGGCAAGGCGTCCGGCATTGTCACTATCGACGGCGCGCTTTACCAACTCGTCGTCGTACCGGTCAACGCGCCCACCACGATTGCCTGGGTAGGCGTCGGTTTCGCCATCGACGACAAGACGGCTGAGGACCTGAAGAATCTCGCCGTTCTCGATGTCTCGTTCCTCAGCCGGCGCGAAGGAGGGCAATGGCGCGTTCATGCGTCAACGTTATCCGCCGACATGCGCCAAAGTTTGTTGCCCAAAATCAGCCGCGTTGCGATTGATCTCAGCACTGAATTGCTTCTGGAAGACAAGATCTACGCGGTTCGCCTCGCACCGATAGAAGAACAAGGCGACACCAAAATCGTTGCAGTGCTGCAACGATCGCTGGCAGAAGGCATCGCGCCGTTCCAGCGGATAACGAGTGCATTTTTGATATTGGCGGTGGTAGCGGTTCTGCTGTCGGTGGTGGGCAGCATTTTGATCGCCGGAAATATCACCCGGCCGATCAACGCATTGGCCGGTGCCGCACGGCGCATTCAGGATGGCGATTACACGCAAAAAGTCGATGACGATCAGCGAGGCGAAATCGGCGCCCTCGCCTCGACGTTTAATCACATGCTCGACGGCATCGCCACCCGTGAAAAAGAAAATTTGCGCCTCGCGTTCGAGGATAACCTCACCGGGTTACCCAACCGCGCCATGTTTCACGACCGCCTCTCGCAAGCGCTGCTGGTGGCACGGCGCCTTGGACAACCGCTTTGCGTGATGATGCTCGATCTCGACCGCTTCAAGCATGTCAACGACACGCTCGGCCATCCAGTCGGCGATCTGGTGTTGGCAGAAGTCGCGTTGCGGCTGCGTGGTTTGCTTCGCGAATCCGATAGCGTGGCGCGCCTCGGTGGCGACGAATTCGCGATTCTGCTTGCCTCCGGTGAGCCGGAGCGTGCCAGCGCGGTGGCGAATAAAGTATTGCATTCGCTGGAAGCGCCGATCATGGCGGAAGGCCAGCCGATCGACGTCGGCACCAGCATCGGCATCGTCTACTTCCCCGAGCACGGCGAAAATGCGGATGCATTGTTGCGCCGTGCGGACATCGCGATGTATGCCGCGAAGCGCGCGAAAAGTGGATTCGCAACCTACAACCCGCAACTCGACGAAGGGCGGCAGGATCAATTGACTTTGCTCGGCGAACTGCGCCGCGCGATCGATCAAAACGAGCTGGTGCTGCACTATCAACCTAAGTTGAATTTTTCGACCGGCACCGCGACCGGCATGGAAGCCCTGATCCGCTGGGAACACCCGACGCGCGGCAACGTCGCGCCGGCCGATTTCATTCCTTTTGCGGAGCAGACCGGCAACATCCGCATGATCACACGCTGGGTCATCGATGCGGCGATCGCGCAATGCGGCGAATGGATCGCCGCCGGACATCCGCTGCGGATTTCCATCAACATTTCCGCGCGAGATTTGCTCGACAAGGAGCTTGTGTCCTACATCGCAGCAAAACTTGCCCAGTACGACGTGGCACCCGAATTGATCTGCGCAGAGCTAACCGAAAGCGCGTTGATGGAAGACCCCGCCCATGCCACCGAAACGCTGGCCGCGCTGCACCGGCTGGGCATCAAACTGTCGATGGACGACTACGGCACCGGCTATTCATCGCTCGCCTACATCAAGGACTTGTCGCTCGACGAATTAAAGATCGATCGCGCGTTTGTATCCGGTATGAGCCATGATTCGCAGAGTGCGGCAATCGTACATTCCACGATCGAACTCGGGCACCGGCTCGGCATGATTGTGGTGGCGGAAGGCGTCGAAACCAGCATTGAACTCGGCGCGCTGAAAAACTACGGCTGCGACTATGCGCAGGGCTACCACGTCTCGCGACCCTTGCGGGCGGACGCGGTGATTCAATGGCTGCTTGATCAGCGCGCGGCCACGCCAGGAACGGAGGGCAGTGGGGCAGATCCGCAGCGTGACAATCCTTGACAGTCAAACCTGAAAACGGCAACCCTATATTTGAACCTGTGTGCCAAGTTCGATAACGCGATTCGACGGAATACGATAATAGTCTGACGCCCTGGTCGCCAGGTGCGACATCCAGATAAAGAGATGTCCGCGCCACCGGGCGATGCCGCTGGAAGGTGCCAGCACAATGGTCTCGCGATTGAGAAAAAACGACGTCTGCATCAAATCGAAATGCAGATTTTGGCGAGCACAATCTGCCAGCAACTGCGGAACGTCCGGTGTTTCCTTGAAGCCGTAGTGGCCCTTGATGCGCCAGAAGCCATGGCCCATGTCCTCGATCCAGATGTAGTCCTCTTTCGGGACGGTCGGAATGTCTTCCACAATATCAGGCGCGGCACACCAATGAGCTGGTCGAGAATATTCTCGACATGGCGCGGCTGGAGTCTGTTGCGGTGCACTTGCGCAGTGAATGGCAATCGCTGGAAGAAATCATCGGCTCCGCCCTCAAGGCGCGCGCACCGGCGCTATCGACGCATCGCATGGACGTACGCTTGCCGCCGGACCTGCCGCTGATCGAATGTGATGCCACGCTGATTGAACGCGTATTCGTGAATCTGCTTGAAAACGCCGCGAAGTACACGCGACCGGGCGGCACCATCGGCATCCGCGCGCGCCTGGACGCAACCCACCTGCGCATCGATGTCACCGACACCGGCCCCGGCGTTCCGCCGGGTCAGGAGGCTGCCATTTTCGACAAGTTCGTGCGCGCCAGCCCCGCTGGCGTCGTGCCGGGGCTCGGATTGGGACTGGCGATCTGTCGCACCGTGATCGACGCCCATGGCGGACGCATCTGGGTGGAGAATCTGCCAACCAGCGGCGCCGATTTTGTATTCACGTTGCCACGCGGCAATCCGCCACTCTCGGAACCGGAGTCGTCGGCGTCATGAACAGCAGAAGCATCGTGTTGATTGTGGAGGACGAGCCGGAAATCCGCCGATTTGTCCACCACGCGCTGGCCGCCGAGGAGATGCAGGTGTTCGAAGCCGATACCTGTCAGCGCGGCGCAATTGAAGCCGGCATGCGCAAGCCGGATCTGGTGATTGTTGATCTAGGCCTGCCGGACGGCGACGGCACCGATTTCGTCCGCGCGTTGCGCACGTGGACGCAGGTGCCGGTGCTGGTGCTATCGGCGCGGGGTGGCGAAGCGCAAAAGATTGCCGCGTTGGATGCTGGTGCCGACGACTATTTGACAAAACCGTTCAGTGTTGGCGAAATGCTGGCGCGCGTCCGGGCGCTACTGCGGCGTTCTTTGCGTAGCCCGGGACAATCGGCACCGCTGCTGACAATGGGCAATGTCGACGTGGACCTTGCGGGGCATGCGGTCAAGAAACGCGGCGAGCCGGTACACCTCACCCCGATCGAGTTTCGCCTGCTGCGTTGCCTTGTCGTCAATGCTGGACGCGTAATGACGTATCGACAACTGGTGAGCGAGGTGTGGGGCCCGGCCTCTGCCGAACAATCCCATCACGCGCGTGTCGCCATGCAAAGACTTCGGCAGAAGCTGGAAGATGAAGCCGCACAGCCGGAATTTTTGCTGACGGAAATTGGCGTGGGTTATCGGCTGGCGTTGCCGTAGGGCTTATTCAGCGCTTGAAACTAAAACTGGAATAATCGAATGTGTTTTTTATAGACAAAGTTGATCCCGAAAGTGCGATTTGGCCGTAGGTGGACGTAGAATTGAAGTTGCGCTTTCGGCCAAGAGCGGTCTTTCGCGGGCGTCCTCCAATTTTCCGCATAGCGGACACACGCGGCCGAGCCAAAGCACTGGATTAGCCTAACGGCGCCAGCGGCGGCCTGATCGCGCTTCTGGCTGGTCTGTTTGAAGAGGAGCTTGGCAATCGCCCGATGGATGATCTGCAACACCGACAGAAGCAAGTCGAGATGGAAATATGTGCAGCACTTCAATTACATCTACCACCGCAGCGGTACGTTGTGGGAAGGACGCTACCGGGCAACGGTGGTCGATAGCGAGCGATACCTGCTCAGCATCATGCGCTACATCGAGCTCAATCTGGTGCGCGCGGGGATGGTCGGGCATCCCAGAGAATATCCGTGGTCATGCCATCGACGGTACGCCAATGGCGAGATGGGAACCAATCTGAACTGGTTGATCGAACCGGACCAATATCGCAATATCTAGCGGACAGAGGAAGCACGCAAGGCAGCATATCGGAACTTGTTCAGGTCGGGCATCGATGCGGATGCCATGACCGCGATTCGCGATGCCACGCACAAAGGCTGGGCGCTAGGGGATAAGCGGTTCAGGGATATGATTGAAGGGCTAGGTGAGCGAAGGGCTGCGCCTGCAGCGAAAGGGAGGCCGCGAAAGAGCGCTAAAAATGGTGACCCTACTTATTCGAGGTGGCCGCCGTCGTCGACGATCGCGATGACCACTGTCCAGCCGCTTTTCAGTGCCTCGGCTTCGGCACCGAAGGCGATTGCCCTGGCGGCCTCGAGGATCAGGGTCTTGCGGCTGGGCAGGTTCATGACTTCGCCGTCGCGGCGGCGAGTGCTTTGGCCGGATGGATCAGCGTGCGCCGACCGTCGGCAGTCTTTTCCGCGGTCTTGACGATGATCGCGATCACCTCCGCAGGCTTGAGCGACGGATTCACCGCGAGGATCTTCGCCGCCAGGTTGGTCACCTGCGGCGAAGACATCGAAGTGCCGGAGAGCGCGACACGGCCGCCGCCGGGAATGGTGCTGTCGACCTGGTAACCGTTGGCATGCACGACCACCGTCGGGCCGTAGCTGGTGAAGGGCGCCTCGTCACCGGCCTTGTCCACTGCGCCCACCGTGATCAGGTTGGGCAACACGATGCTCGAGGGGTAGCTCTCGTTGAAGGTCGGGTCGTCGGCGCTGTTGCCAGCCGAGGTCACGAACAGGATTCCGGGTGCGGAGGCGAAGGCGGCCGCAAGGTTCTTGGAGAGCAGGTCGAAGTACTCGCGCGCGATCGCCTTGCGCTCGTCGCTGGTCTTGCCAATGTTGCACTGCTCGAGCGTCGTCTCGTAACCGCGGACATTGCCGCCCCAGCTCATGTTCACGACGCGGACG
>JANOKK010000768.1:0-5815 GCA_031419255.1 Betaproteobacteria bacterium | reverse complement strand
GCGCGCGTGGAGCGAAAAGAGACTGCCGATCATCAGTGCGACGATCATCCAGCCAACGCGGCCTACGTGTATCGACAAGAACTTCATGGAAATGACTCCTGCTTTAGGTTGGCTTCCAGTTTCAGCCCGCAACCGCGGCACGTCATTGACCTGATACCCCCTACGGGGTACTTCTAAAATCTCGTCATTCCGACGAAGGCCGGAATGACAAAAATTTGAGGTAAATGGAAGTATTTAATCGTATAAGTCTATGACTGGTGCGGCTCTCCGAGCATTTTAGTCCCGAGAGGCTCGTGAATGCTGGTGTTTTGATCCTGCACATCACTAGTGTCCCAACGTTTGACCAATACAAGTACGAATTGGCCCGCGTGATTGGCTTTCCCCAGTAAACGAACCCGCAGATGGACGGGCCAATCCAGAAACGATTTCGACATCGACAACAAAAGACAATCGTCTTTTCGTGTGAAAAATCACGGGGTTAACAAGGCTCGCGTGAGAAACGTTGGGACACTAGTGCCTGCACATAGCAACCGCGAAATTTGACGGCGCTGCCACAACCACTGCGCAATCAGATCGCCTCGCACACCGCCAGATTCTCGCCGTCAAGCATCACATCGTCGGCCGACGACGCTGTCGTGAATTCGCAGGTCAAGGCCAATTCGACCAAGCGAAACCCGTGTGCGGCGAGAAAGCCGCTCAATGCGGCGGGCGCAATCGCCCAGGTAAACGGCTCGCCGCGCCACGCAAGCCAACGCTCGATCAACCAACTTCTGGGGCGAAAGCCCATGCCGCCATCGGGCCAGGCCGACATGAAACTGAAAATAATCTGCGCCTCGCCGCAGCGCCGCGAACGCATTACATCGAACAGCCGTTCCACCTCGGTGGTCTGCAAATACATCAATACGCCTTCGACGATGACCAGGCACGATGCTTTCGCGTCGAAGCATTCCGCAGGCAAACGCTCGATCGCCAGATCGCGAGCGATGAAATGAAGATTTTCCGGCATCGTCATCGAAGCCCGGACGAGCGCGCGACGCTTGGCTGCCTGCGTGGCGGGATGGTCGATTTCAAAAAAAAGAATCTTCGGCATCTCGCGCGACAACCGCAATGCCAGCGTATCGAAGCCTGCACCGACGACGATTACGCGGGAAACACCGGCATCGATAGATCGGCGCGCCCGTTCTTCGATCCAGCGCTTGCGATGCCAGTAATGCGCCATGATGCCGGGCAACGTGAGACGCTCGACGGCGCGCCAAAGTCCGCGTGTGAAGGCATTCCCGGCACTCCAGGCGAGCACGCGATCAATGCGGCTGCCGGACATCAACAGACGGCACAGCGCGGCGGCACCCGGTGCCACCAGCGGTGCGGTGCGCGCGTCGCTGCCAAGCAAAATCGTGCTGGCGGCAATGACCCGCGCGGTGTTGCTCGCTTCGACCGCCTTCATTGCGCGACAACGAGATCGGCGCAAGCGGGCGCATGCGCCTTTGGCCATGCCGCGAACGCGTCGCGGTAGTGCGCGTACCAATCGCTGGTGAACAACGCTTGCGGATCATGCGCGCGCTTTTGCGCGAGCCACTCGCGAAACTGCGGGTATGACGCCTCAACCTGCGCCGCCGACGCATAGCGGTGGTAGGTGAGAAAAAAACTGCCGCCGAGCGCGTTGCCGGCATCGATCAGTGCGCGAAACGTGTCCGCCGTGCGCTGGCGGCCAGCCTCGGTGTGAGGCGTGCGCAAATTGAAAATCACGCAGGCAAAATCGCCCTTTGCCCACGGCAGAAACGACACGGTATCGCGCATGATCGCGCGAATGGTGCCGTAGATCACCTCCGTACCGAACGCGCGCAGAATATCGCGCGCGTCGCGCATGAAGTCCAGCAATTGATCGCGCGGCACATAGTGTTCGCCAATGACGAGCGACTCTTTCGCAGCCGGACCTTCGGCATCGCCCGCGCGCGCGGCGGAAAGGAAATCCGCGTAACTCGTAATGTAGGTACTGAGTTGCATCGTGTCGGACCAATAGTGGTTGCCGTCGGTTGAAAGATAGTGTTGCGCATAGAGCTTGAACGCCAGGCGTTTATCATCGTGCGCGAGCTTCAGGAGCTTCAACCACGTATCCGGGGCAAGATCGGCAGTGGCTTCGGATGCCGGCTCGTTCTCATCAACGGGTTTGTAACAGGCAAATACGCCGCGCCGCAGAAAGCCCTCATCGCTGGTATCGATCACAAACTGGAAGTCACCGTACAGGCAGCCTTCCTCCGCGCGCCGGAATACCGCGTTCATTGCGTCGTCGAGATCGATGATGTCCACCACGCGCTTCACGCGCCGCCTCGGCGACAGGCGCAGTGTCGCCGAATAAATCGCGCCGAACATGCCATAGCCGCCGATGGCGAGCGAAAACAGTTCGCTGTTTTGCGTGCGGCTGCATAGACGCACGTCGCCGCGCGCATCGATCAGCGTCAGATCTTCTATGTCGTCGCCGAGCGGTTGCATCCACAGGCCGCGACCATGCGCGTTAGCCGAAATCGATCCGCCCAACGTGACCGCGTCCACCCCGGTCTGCTTTTGGCGTATGCCCCAACTCCCGCCCGCCACGGTCGCCATTGCGTGGCTCGCGGCGATGATCTTGGGCCAGTCCGCGCCGGCCTCGATGTGCAGCAAACCGCGCACCGGATCGACGGCGAGCACCTGATCAAGTCCAGTCATGTCGATGTGAATTGAATCTTGAGCGAACTGTTGCCCACCCATCGCATGGCGGCCTCCAGCGATGGAGAGTGTCGAGAGTTGCTTGCGCGCTTGCGCGACCACTGCGACCAGTGCCTCGCGCGAATGCGGACGCTCGATGCGCTCGACGCGCGTGGGATTCAGTTGGGAATGGATATCGTTCAATTCATGCGGCATGTTTCACCCCGCGCGCGGTTGCGACGTCAATATTCGCCGTAGCACGACGACGACGGTCGTCATTGGATTCGACAGCGCATTATCACGGTCGAACCGCGCCCCGTAAATCGAAGATCGCGCAGGTAGCACAATCCGGTACTTCGCGTAGCGCGAAACTACAAAATTCCGGCTTCGCGGTAGGGCGCGCCACTCGCTACGCGCGCATATCCCAGGCGCGTGAGATCGAGGCTTTCAAATCGGCCATGCACGATCAATTCCGCGATGGCGCGTCCGGCGGCAGGCGCATGCATCATGCCGTGACCGGAAAATCCGGCGATGGCATAGAAATTGTCGATCAAGGTCGCGCCGATGATCGGGTTGCCGTCGAGTTCGCACTGTTCGTACAGGCCCGCCCAGGTGCGATGACATTTCGCGCTTTCCAGCGGCGGGAAACGGTGTGAGACCGCCGGCCACACCACGCGCTCGAAGTAATCATGATCGACCTCGAAATTGAAACCCCGAGTCTCGCTGCCATCAACGAGCCCGCCGGAAAATCCCGCGCCTTCGGAGCGGAATGCGAGACGTGAAGGTTCCTTGACATACGGTAATCGCTCCATCGGCGCGCCGCAGGTGAAGTAATGTTCGAAGCGCCGCATCGCTGCGATAGGCAGCGGCACGCGGGCCATCGCGGAGACGTCGCCTGCCCATGCGCCCGCCGCATTTACGAACGCCGTCGCGCGTACGGACGCACCCGACTCGAGTGCGGCGGCGGACACACGTTCATGCGTAAGCGAAAGCCCGGTCACGCGATCGACAACGTATTCGACGCCGAGCGACACCGCCTTCTTGCGGAAACCCTGCAACAAACTGTGTGGATCGCACCAGCCATCGCGCGGCGAGAGCACGCCGCCGGCGAGATCATCGACGCGCATCGACGGAAAGCGCGCAGTCAACTCCGATGGCGTCAACATATAAACGTCGCAGCCAAACGAACGCTGAATCGCGTAGTTCGATTCCAGCGTTTTCATGCCCTGAGGCGGCACGATCGACAGATAGCCACCTTCAACCCAATCCACCGGTGCATCAACTCCATCGACGGCCATCACGACCGGAAATGCCTTGATGAAGTCGATCGAGAAATTCGACATCTCGATATTTTCAGGACACGAAAACAAACGGCGCGCGCCGCCGGATGCACGCGGGGTCGAGGCGAATTCATAGGCAGGGTCGGGTTCAATCACCGTGACATGAATCGCCGGCGACAGTTGCTTCAGAAAATATGCCGTCGCCGAACCCATGATGCCGCCACCGATGATGGCGACGTCGGTTTCAATGATTGGATCTGGCATGTCGGTGGAATTCGTCGATGAAGTGCCTGTACTCTGCCATTGATTGGCCGTCCATGATGGCGCAAGCGAAATTGCCAGCGTCGACGGCAGACAAAAATAGTGCATTGAATTCCATTGTCGCGTTTGAGCTACGGCACGGAAATAAGAAAATGCCCAAGAATCGCACCAACGCGGCGTTGATGCTTTTCGTGATTCTGTTACTGAAAGCCAAGGTAGCGGTGATTTCTCGCCTCTGTGGTCAGGTCAGAATGCCAGCGGTTGCAAGGAGGTACCGGCCGCCGATCTCACGCGAGAATTGGCTGCGGGCCTCTAACGGCTGGCGGCTGTAGCCAAATGCGCGCACTTAAGAAACACTACTTAACCGCTTGATATTGAATGAATAAAATTTGCGCTATTTTTGTGTTTCTTCGGCGCGATTTGCGGCTGCGGGCCGATTACTTCGCTAACATTGCGGTCAAAATCGCTCCCTACGGTCGCTAGGACAGCGCAAAAGCGCGCCGCCCTTTACCTATTTCGTTAGGCCGCGCAAGGGCATGATCGCGGTGCCATCCTCTCGCGGACGCCGGCTCGCGCGCAGGCACTCACGGAGGAACGAGAACTCCGCGAATGCCCGCCCGGTCGATCGCCCGTTGAACCAGGCCTCGATTCTTGGCGTCCTGGATAAACGCATGGACGTATGCCAAGGCAGTCGCATCGCGGCCCTTAAGAATCGCCAGCGCCTGTTTCTCGCTGCCGGGTCGCCCGTCGAGCACACGGGATCCTGGGACGCGAGGGGCGATGTCGTACAGGTTCGTCTTCTGGGCGGCTATGACGTCCGCGTCACCCAGCACGACCAAGTCGATCAACGCAGACAAGTCGCGGCCACGCACGACCAAAGCGTGCTTCAGTTCCTTGGTCAGTGCCAGGTCCGAGGCGCTGCGCGCGACGAGGGCCACTCGCACACCGGCACGGTCGACTTCGTTGACGGATGCGACGCGCGTGTCAGCGGGCACGAGGTAACCATAGTCGACCTCGAGATGCGGCTGTGCGAAGTCGAACAGTGCCTCACGTTCCGGGGCCACGCCCAATGACCCGATGTCCCATCTCCCTGCCTGCCCGGCCGCCACGTACGCCGTCGGGTTCGGATACATGATCGGCTCGAATGTCACGCCCAAGCGTGCTGCGAGTTCAATGCCCAAGTCATGTGACACGCCCCTCAACTCGCCCGAATACGGATCTTTGATGGCGTGGACGGGGACACTGATTAATCCAACGCGGAGACTCCCGGTCGGAGCGAGAGCCCTGCGGACCCCCGCGTTTGGGTCAGTAGGTGCCACCGCACAGCCGGCGACCAGCAGCGTGAGAATCGAGCTAGCGGCGAATCGGATGAACGACATGGACAATCTCTCCCATCGTGTCAACCAGTGCTCTTGAGGTGCCGCGGTGCGACGGGCATCGCCTCGACACAGTTAACAGTCTATTTTATTCCATTCAACCTGACCGTATCGCGCCGCGGCCTAACCCCTCGCTCAAGCGGAGCGCCAACGGCAGGCCTTCAAAAAAAACGCCGCGCTATGCTTCCTTTTGCTAAAGGAGAAGCCATGGAATTT
>JANOKK010000767.1:0-1370 GCA_031419255.1 Betaproteobacteria bacterium | reverse complement strand
ACTGATCCGATTTCTCGGGCTTGAGGAGCGGGTTGCCGCCGGCGAGTGAGGTGACCTGAATTTGGCCATTGCCGGGGAACTTGGGATCGACAAACTGTTCCGTTACGTTGATTTGCTGCGGCGTGTACAGATTCGGCAGCGTGGGCGCCCTGAAGCCGGTGCCGATCGAGCCGCGAAGCAGGAATGCGCTCACCGGCTGAAAGCGGCCGCTGGCTTTCCAGTTGGTGGATTTGCCGAAGTCGCTGTAGTTATCCTCACGGAACGCGAGGGTGCCTTCGATCTGCTTGGTGATGGGTAAATTGGCTTCACCAAATACCGCCCAGACCGTCCGCCGTGCGTTTACCGGAGTAATCGCGCCGCCGAGACCAATCACGTCACCGGTCAGGGTTGCGGGTGCCGGATCAAGTGTATACAGCTCGGTGCGGGTTTGAACACCCAATGCGACGTCGAGCGAGCCGCCACCGAGTTGCATGGCGGAACCGGACACCTTGGCGTCTACCCCGTCATTGGTCGACTTGGAGGTAATGGTCGGCCCTTTGTACTTGGTCCCGTTAATCAACGTGGTAAGCGCAGCCGACTGTACGCCACCGGGTGCCCAGGGGTTCCAATTGTTGGCCGGGTTGTTCAAGACTTTGCTCAATTCAAAGATGGACGCGAAACCATCGATCACGTTGCCGTTGGTCTTGCTGGTGTTCAACATGTAGCCAATGTCGTAATCCAGATTGCCGATGCTGCCTTTGGAACCGACCACCACACGATCTTGCGTGGCAATGTCGTTAGAGGTGCGCGGGCCAAGCAGGAAGGTACGCTGCGAAACGCCCAATGGCTGACCGACCATCGCGCCCAAGCCGATCGCATTCAGATAATCTGCCGCGAACTTGTAATTGGGATTGGAGGGGAAAATCAGCAAAATGGGATCAACACCGGAACCGGCAAAACGCGGGTTGCCGGCATAGAACGCCTGCCGCAACGGTGCCGGCTGAATCGCATTGGTAAATTCATTGCGGCCATACAGGCCTTCCACGTACAACTCGGTATTTTCATTCACTTTGAAACGCGTGTTTAGCGTTACGCCCGTGAACTCCCGCTTTGGTACCAGACCGACAAATGGCCCGGTATCAAAGGTGCAATTGGGCGCCGTTCTGGTGGTTGCCGGCGCGCCCGCACTGAAGCCACGACCCGAACGTGGCACCATGCCGATGGAGGCGCAATTGTTCGCGAAGGCACTGGGGTTGCCGTAGCCCGTTCCCGAAATACCAAACGGGTTGGCGGCCGATCGACCGTTGGTGCCGGCATCAAACAACGTTGCGCCGCCAGGGAACCGCCAAACGCCTTCAATCCGGCCGGTCTCGGTTGCGCCACCGGCATAA
>JANOKK010000766.1:0-1778 GCA_031419255.1 Betaproteobacteria bacterium | reverse complement strand
CGAAATTGTGATGGGCGATACCGGCCTCATTCCGTTGCACTACGAAGTATCGACCTGGGCCGCAACGAAGGGATTGAAATACACGGCACGCACCGATCAATACACGCTGGCGATGGGGCTGAAACCAGTGAAGTAATTCGCCGGTAGATTTGCAAGTCAGACGACGCCTGCGTCGTGCGCCATTTGATCGGCGTGATAGGAAGACCGTACCATCGGTCCGCAGGCCGCATGCCGAAAGCCCATTTTTTCCGCCTCGCGCGCGAACATGTCGAACTCATCCGGCGTCACATAACGCAATACCGGCAGATGATGCGCGGAGGGCTGCAAGTATTGCCCCACGGTCAGCATATCCACATCGTGTGAGCGCAAATCGCGCATCACGTCCAGAATTTCGTCATTGGTTTCGCCCAATCCCACCATTAAGCCGCTCTTGGTCGGGGTCGCGGGATGTTCAGCTTTGAAAGCTTTCAACAACTTCAATGAGTGGGCGTAGTCGGATCCGGGCCGTGCTTGTTTGTACAGTCGTGGCACGGTTTCGAGATTGTGGTTCATCACGTCCGGTGGTGCTTCGCGCAAAATACCGAGCGCGCGATCGAGGCGACCGCGAAAATCGGGCGTGAGAATTTCGATTTGCGTTTGCGGAGAAAGCCTTCGCGCCTCGCGGATGCAATTCACAAAGTGTTCCGCGCCGCCGTCGCGCAAATCGTCGCGATCCACACTCGTAATCACCACATATTTCAGTTTCAACGCGGCGATGGTCTCCGCGAGATGGCGCGGCTCCTCCTGATCCAGCGGCAACGGTCGACCATGCCCGACATCGCAAAACGGGCAACGGCGTGTACAAAGATCGCCCATGATCATGAACGTCGCCGTGCCTTTGCCGAAGCACTCGCCGATGTTGGGGCACGACGCCTCTTCGCATACCGTATGCAATTTCGCGTCGCGCAATATCTGCTTGATCTCGTAGAAACGCGACGATGCCGAACCCGCCTTGACGCGAATCCATTCCGGTTTTTTCAAGCGCTCCGCCGCAGGTTGCGCGACGATCTTGATCGGAATACGTGCAGTCTTCAGTTCGGATTTTTGTTTGACACCGGCGTCGGCCATGGTGGTTCTCATTCTTATGTCGTCCCGAGTCGTGCGACTCGGGTGGACAAATGGTAAAGGTTGGTCTGCAAATGTGCGACCAGCTTTGCAGCGATCGCATCCATATTCTCCGTCACGCCGAACGCGCGCATCTCGGTCACTGCCAGCCCTGCGTAGCCGCAGGGATTGATGCGTGAGAACGGCTCCAGATCCATGGCAATGTTCAGCGACACGCCATGGTAGGTGGCTTTGTTGGCGATGCGCAAGCCGATCGCCGCGATCTTGGCGTCGCGGCCAAGCTGCACGAACACATCGATCACGCTTGCAGCATAGGCGATCGTGTCCGAACGGCTGAGGCCGATCCCGGTCTGCATCACCATCAGGCTCAATTGCTCAAGCGCGCCGCGCAGGGAGTTGGCGTGGATCGTTGAGAAACTACCCGGATGCCCGGTGTTGATCGCGCGCAGGAAGCTGACGCTTTCGCTCCCGCGCAATTCGCCGAGCACGATGCGGTCGGGCCTGAGGCGCAGCGCGGCCTGGAGCAGTTCGTTGGCGGTGACCTTGGCCTCGCCCAGTTCGCCCTTGACCGCGACGAGACCGACCGCGTTGGCGCCCGGGAACTTCAGCTCCGGCGTGTCCTCGACCAGCACCACGCGCTCCGCTTGCGGGATCTCGCCCAGCATGGCGTTGAG
>JANOKK010000765.1:0-3932 GCA_031419255.1 Betaproteobacteria bacterium | reverse complement strand
GTCATCGATTCCGGATAACTGCCCTTGAAAACCGGCACAACTTTGTAGTCTTTTTGTGTCGCGTTAAATTTAGTTGCGAGTTCACCTACTTTATCGCCCAACGCCCCGGTCATCGAATGCCACATCTGGATTTCGGTCTGGGCATAGGTGGCATTGGCAATTGATGCGAGTACGGCGGACACGCAGAAGCGCAGGCAAGTCGTTTTTAACATGGGGGTTCCTTTTATTCCGGGTCGAAGTGTCGGTGTCGCGAATGATGTCGGATACCACTGTAAACATCTATTGTGACTGCAACTTTACCGCAACAATCATTCTGCCATGCAACTATCCGCCGAACTATCCGCCGGAAAGCGCCGCGACGATCAATACACTGTCTTCTGCGTTCAACCGCACGCACAGGAACCGCTCAAGCTCCGCATTCACAAATATTCGGATATGCGCACGCACATTGTCCTGCTCGTCGATCATGCGAAAGCGGATGCCGGGATATTGCCGATCAAGGTCGTGCAGCAATGCCGCGAGCGTTTCGCCCTCGCCGGTAACGTCGCGCGCGCCGTGGGTGTATTCGATCAATGGTGTCGGCAGCCGTACTTTCATGCAATTACTTTCGCACCAGCGACTTCACAACGTGTAGGCCACAACCGAATAGACATGCGGCAGGTGCAGCATCAGGCAATGCCATTGATTGCCCTCATCAAAACTCGCCCAGACTTCACCACTGGTGGTACCAAAATACAGCCCGATTATTTGTGCCTGATCCGCACCCATCGCCTGACGTTTCACCGTCAACCACGCATGCGCGGCGGGCAACCCTTTCGCCTGACGCTGCCAGCTCGCCCCGGCATTTTGCGACCGATAGACCGCCGGTTTGCCCGCCACAGATACGCGCGGCCAGACGCTGGTGCCATCCATCGGCAACACCCACAGCGTGTTGGCATCGCGCGGGTGCAGCGTCATCGGGAAACCGATATCGCCGACGTCCTTTGGCATGTTTTCGCCGATGCGCTGCCAGCGGTTTTGTGCGCGATTCAATTTGTAAATGCCACAGTGGTTTTGCTGGTACACCACATCTTTCGCAATCGGATGCATGCGTACGCAATGTGGATCGTGGCCCCACTCGGCATTCGGGTCCGGCAGAAAATCGGCCACACAGCCACGATTAAGCGGCTTCCAGGTCGCGCCGCGATCAAAACTTTCAAATACGCCACCGGAAGACATGCCCAGCATGATGTGTTTGGCGTCGAAAGGGTCAACATTTACCGAATGCACGATCGCACCATCGGGTACCGACTCGTTGGCGTCACCGAGCCATTTCGGGCGATCCGGATGCAGATTGAATCCATCGACACTTTGCCACGTGACGCCATCATCGTCCGAGCGAAACAAGCCGTGCGGCGAGGTGCCGGCGTACCAGACCTTGGGTTCCGAGACGTGTCCAGGCGTGAGCCAAAAAACATGGCCGACGGACCAACCGTAGGTAGCGGCGTCCGCATTTTCGCGCTTTGGAAATGCCGGTGGAGAGGCGGCTTCTTTCCAGGATTTACCGGTGTCTGTCGAGCGAAACACCGTCGGCCCGAGATGGCCCGCGCGCGCCGCGACAAGAATGGTGCCGGTGCGCGGATTCATCACCGCGTGATTGACGATCTGGCCTAGGAAATGCGGCGCGTCGCCATCGACTTTCCATTTTTCCCGGTTAGCGTCTCCTCGCAAAATGAATAGACCTTTGCGGGTGCCGACAAGCACCAGCGTGCGTGCGGATTTCGAGGTTACGGAACGGGTTGCCATGTGAATGTCCTCCTTCGCGATAACGGCAATCAAAAGGGAAATTTCAGCAGATTATTTTACCCGCGTACCGCCCGATAAATCATGGGGCTTGCGACCGACGCAACATCGCCGATCCGGATCGCGTCTTGCACTGCCATCATCGCCACATCTGCCGCCCCACGCGTGCGGGCATGCACCCGCGCCAGCGGCGTGCCACGACCAACGCGATTCCCCAGCGCCACAAATTCACTGAATCCCACCGCGAAATCGATCGCATCGGTCGCACGACGCCGACCGCCACCAAGCCCGACCACCGCCATGCCAATAGCGCGCGTATCGATATCCGCGATGATTCCGTCACCCAAAGCGGGCACCGGAATGATGATCGGTGCCGAGACAAGATATTTATCCGGATGCGCGATCAAATCGGTCGGCCCGCCAAGGGCTGCGACCATTTGTTCAAATACTTCCGTTGCACGACCATTGTCGAGGACTCGCGTTAGCGCCTGCCTTGCCAAATCGACCGACGAAAACAAGTCACAATTCACCAGCAACTCCGCCGACAACGCCATCGTCACTTCATGCAAACGCGCGGGCCGCGACTTACCGGTGAGGTAATCGAGTGCGCAGCGCACTTCGATGGCATTGCCCGCGCAGGGTGCCAGCGGCTCACTCATGTCGGTTAGCAAAGCCGATGTCTTGACACCAGCACCGTTGCCGACATCGACGATACTTTTCGCCAGCTCGAACGATTTTTCAAACGTCGCCATGAACGCGCCTGAGCCAACTTTGACATCCATCACCAGTGCATCCAGCCCCGCCGCCAATTTTTTGGAGAGGATGGATGCGGTAATCAACGGGATCGACTCCACGGTCGCGGTCACATCGCGGGTGGCGTACAGGCGTTTATCGGCAGGTGCCAAATCGGCAGTCTGGCCGATGATCGCGACACCTACCGCTTTGACCACTTGCTGAAATTTTTCAATCGCCACAACGGTCTGGTAGCCGGGAATCGCGTCGAATTTATCGAGCGTGCCACCGGTGTGGCCCAGTCCGCGCCCGGAAATCATCGGCACAAATCCGCCGCACGCGGCCACCATTGGCCCCAGCATCAACGACACCACATCGCCCACGCCACCGGTGGAATGTTTATCCACCACCGGGCCATTGAGATGTAGCGATTGCCAATTCAACACGCGACCGGAATCGCGCATCGATGTGGTTAGCGCCACCGCTTCTTCACGCGTCATGCCATTGAAATATGTGGCCATCGTGAAGGCAGCAATCTGGCCTTCGGAAACGGATTCATCGGTGATGCCACTGATGAAATCGCGGATTTCCTCTCGCGACAGCGCATGGCCGTCGCGTTTTTTGCGGATGATTTCTTGCGGGATCAACATTGAGGAATACTTTGCCACGGGTTGCACGATAAATTCCTTGCCACGGATCTCACGGATAAAAGCGGATAGAACCTTACGAACTTGATCCGATCTTCATCCGTGAAATCCGTGGCGGGCCTTTCTAGTATTTCAAACTCAAGAAGATACCCGCAATGGTCGCACTCATCAGGTTCGACAGCGTCGCCGCCGCCACGACCCGCACGCCAAGGCGCGCGACATCGCCGCGCAATTGCGGCGCGATCGAGCCGAACGCGCCCGCGAGAATCGCAATCGAGGTGAAATTGGCGAATCCGCATAGCGCAAATGAAACGATTGCCAGCGTGCGTGGATCAATCACCGTCAATCCTGCGGCGAGTACTTTCGCTTCGGGTTGCAGGTAGGGTGCCAAACCGACATAGGCGACGAACTCGTTCAATATCATTTTCTGGCCGATGAGATTGCCGGCGAACGCCGCATGTTCGCTGGTGACGCCGAGCATGTAGGCGAGTGGCGCGAACACTTTGCCGAGCAGCGTTTCCAGCGTCACGCCGCCGAACCCCATCCAGCCGGCGATTCCGCCAATCATGCCGTTCACCAATGCAATCAGGCCGATGAACGCGAGCAACATCGCACCCACATTCACTGCAATCTTGAGGCCTAGCGACGCGCCACTCGCCGCCGCTTCGATCACGTTGGCCGGGCGCTTGTCTTCAAACTCGAAGCGGTCAAAGCGAATCTCGGAAGCCTCCGTGCTGGGATAGATCAGCTTCGCGAAAAGCAAGCCGCCAG
>JANOKK010000764.1:0-1990 GCA_031419255.1 Betaproteobacteria bacterium | reverse complement strand
CAATGCCTCCGGATTGTCGGTGCTGGCAACGGTGCAGCCGATGGAGAGGTCGTCGATGCCGTTGATCAGCACGATTTCGCCCGCTTCAGCAACGTCCATTGGGACTTTGTTCAATCCCTGAAAGCTCTGCACCTGATTGACCTTTGCGCGCTTTGGCGGCTTGTCCGGTGTCATCAGCATGACTTCCTGGCCGGCCTTGATCTTGCCGCGGCGAATCCGGCCGATGCCGATGCGTCCCACGTAGCTCGAATAATCGAGCGCGGAAATTTGCAATTGCAACGAGCCTTCGGTATCCACTTTCGGTTCCGGCACATGTTTCAACACGGTATCGAACAGCGCGCGCATATCGGTCTCGGGCTTTCTCCAATCCAGCGTCGCCCAGCCGTTCAATGCGGACGCGTAGACAATCGGAAAATCCAACTGGTCTTCATTCGCACCCAGCTTGTCCATCAATTCGAACGTGTGGTTGATCACCCAATCCGGACGCGCACCTTCGCGGTCGATCTTGTTCACCACCACGATCGGGCGGAGTCCCAGCGCCAATGCTTTCTTGGTCACAAAACGCGTCTGCGGCATCGGCCCTTCAACGGCATCGACCAGCAACAACACGCTATCGACCATCGACAACACGCGCTCGACTTCACCGCCAAAATCGGCGTGTCCGGGGGTATCGACGATGTTGATATGCACGCCCTGATAATCGACCGCCGTGTTCTTGGCGAGGATGGTAATGCCGCGTTCTTTTTCCAGGTCATTGGAATCCATCACCCGTTCGGCGATGTGCTGATGCGCGGCAAACGTGCCGGCCTGTTGCAGGAGTTTGTCGACCAGCGTGGTTTTGCCGTGGTCAACGTGGGCGATGATGGCGATGTTGCGTAAGGCGCGAGACATGAAAAACTTTCGGGAAAAATGTTTTGCGCCGTTGGCCGGCGGAAATGTGGCGAGGGGTGTAGCGGAAAATTAGAACTAAAAATTTCGATAAAAATGTGGCGAATCGGATAACCATAAAGTGTACCACGCTGCATTGCACAATATCCAGAAAAATCCCAATTTTTCATGGGTTTAGCAGCAACTTCGAGCCAACTTTGCAGCAAAGGCACAATCCACACACAGGCTCTAAACTGTGCGCTGCCCTCAAATTCAGGAGTCCCCATGATCGTCGAACGCATCTGGACCGCGAACGCTTACCGCAATTTCAATTACCTTGTCGCCTGCCCGGAGACCGGCGAAGCCTTGGCGATCGATCCGCTCGATCACGCTAAAACGCTCGCAGCGGCCAAGAAAAACGGGTGGCAGATCACGCAGATTTTGAACACGCATGAACATCATGACCATACCGGCGGCAACGCGGCGGTCGTTGCCGCGACTGGTGCCAAGGTGATCGCGCATCACAAGGCAGGCGGGCAAATTGAGGGCATGGATCGCGGCGTGAAAGCCGGTGACATCATCAAAGTCGGCAAGACGGTGGAGTTGGAATGCATGGATACGCCGGGACATACCATGTGCCACATTTGCCTGCGCTCGCATACCGAGCAGCCGGCACTGTTTTCGGGCGATACGCTGTTCAACGCGGGTGCGGGTAATGTGCATAACGGCGGCGATGTCGGTGAACTGTATGCGACGTTCGCGGATCAACTAAGCAAGTTGCCGGATAACACCCGCGTTTATCCGGGGCACGATTACATCGAGAACAATTTGAAATTCACGTTGTCGCGCGAGCCAGACAATGCGGCAGCGGCGTCGCATTTGCCAACCGTTTTAGATCACGATCCGGCGAATTCGATCGTGACGACGCTCGCGGATGAAAAGAAATTCAACACATTTTTTCGCCTCACACACCCCAGCGTGATTGCGACGTTGCGCGAAAAATTTCCGGAATTATCGGCGACGCCAGATGCGAAAACGGTCTTCATGAAATTGCGGGAATTGCGAAATGTCTGGTGAAGGTTGCCCGTGGCAACCCGTAGGATGGGTGGAGCGTAGCGATACC
>JANOKK010000763.1:0-4502 GCA_031419255.1 Betaproteobacteria bacterium | reverse complement strand
GTGCCGCTTTCACGGCAGCCTTCGTGGTGTCGGCGGGCTTTTGCGCGGATACGGTGGCCACAAAAAAAGTGGCAAACAGGGCGGCGGAAAAGCTTGAAAAAAGTCGGGTGTTGCGGATCATGTGTTGTCGCTCCAGAAGATAATTGATTGAATCGGTATTGCGGTTGCTTAACGTGCCTAAGTTGCGGCGGCCTCGTAGATGATTTTCCAGCGCCCGTCTTCGCGTTGCCAGTACTGGCGCTTTTTCATCTTCGTTGGGTTGTTGCTGCTCTTGTAATCCTGATCGAAGGTCACCATCACCATCGGCGGCATGCCGGGGCTGATGGGGTACTCGAAAATGGATAGGTTGGCGATGTCCACTTTGACAAATTTCTTGCCTGCATTGATCTGGCGCTTGGCGGAAGTCCATCGCTTGAGGTCTTTGCCGTCGGCATCAAACGCACCCGAATAGTGAGCGAGATATCCATCCATTCGCAAGCTCTCCCAATCGGCCTTCCATTTGTCCAGGGTCGTGGTAAACCCTTCTCGAAATTCCCGCCATTGATCCGGTGACTGCCACTGCACAGTGGGGACGATGATGATGGGGGTCACACCGGGTTCGACGTATTTGGAAAACACGGCAAAATCGTCATTGGTGAGCACCACGCAGCCATCGCTCGCGCGGGGAGGGCGGCTATAGGTGGTCGATGGCGTGCCATGTATCCAGATGCCGGAGCCGTTTTTCTTGAGGCGTTTGTCCCATTCGTTGGGGTAGTTCAGCGGGAACGCGCCCGGGCCATAAAAATCCGTGAGCTTTTCGCGGCCCATGCTGGCCGTGACGTGATACACGCCGAGCGGCGTGCGTTGGTCGCCTTCGCGATCCTTTTCAAAACCATTCTTGCCGCCGGACACGTAAAAATCGGCAATATATGTTGGCTTGCCGCCGACATTCCTGAACACATAAATGCGCGATTTTTCGCTATCCAGCAGCAGCGCATGTTGTTGATGCGGTGCCAATTGCAGCAACGCCGTCGGCAATGAATCGGGCGGCGGCGCATCGAAGTAGCGGTTGAACCGAACCTTCGCTTCATCGCGCAGGCTGGCCACCAAATCCGGCGGTGATGCCGAGCCACCAAACGCAACCGGTGAGCCCGCTTTTGCCATCAGCAAATCGCCTTTCATCTGATGCCCGAGGCGAAAATTTGGATTCTTCAACAACGTTGCATCAAGCTCGCGCAAGGCCGGCTGGATGCCGTTGTTTTTCAGTGTTTCCAGCGCGCGCACCAATGATGCTTCGACCTCATTGCTGAAAGCGACCGACATCATGGTCGTGGTTTGCGCAGCGGTGACGCCATGAATGCCAATGAGGGCCACGGACAAGGCTGCCCGCGCAAGGCCAGTGACGCGCAACCGACGCCTCACTTGCTGCCGGCACGCTCGGTGCGGATCAGCCATTTATCTCCTGACTTGACCATTTTGAGCGTCTTTGTATTATTGCTCTTTACCGCGTCGGATCGATACGCTTGGCGGAACACGGCAGTGGCTTCGTTACCTTTGACGGATATTTTCGAAATCTTCACTTCAACTGAAATTGATTTTGGACGCTCAATGCGTTCTTTGCGTTGCGCTTCCCATGCGGCGCGCGTCAGGCCATCGGGAACTTCAAAGTCGGCCGCGTAGGAGGCAAGATAACCTGCTACATCCTTTGCGGCCCATGCGTTGGCCCACGCTTGAACGGCGGCATTCACTTGCGATTCGCCGTTCCCGCCAGAAGCACTTACCTTGGGTGTTTCCGGTTTTGCCGTTGGCGTGGCGGTGGCAACTTTCGCCGGTTCGGTCTTTGCCGCAACCACCACTGGCGATTTGCTTGTGTCCGCCGCAATGATGGTTGCCGGAGCGGTTTTAGCCGGAGGCGTGAACAAATCTTTCAACAACGCAAGCTTGCTCTGCGCGCTGGTATTGGATTTATCAAGCTGAAGGACTTTGTCGTACGAACGGCGCGCCATTTGCGCGAAAATATCGCCGAGATTTTCATACGCGGTTGAATAGCTGGGGTGGGTGTGGATCGCCAACTCCAGCGCGGCTTTTGCTTTGTCGTAATTGCCTTGGCCCGCGTAGAGTACCGCGAGGTTGTTGTACGGCTCGGGAAGCTCAGGAAAATCTTCAGTGAGGCCGGTGAATATCTGAATGGCCTCGGTGGCTTTTTTCTGCTCGGTAAAAATCAGGCCTTTCAGGAAACGACCTTGCGCATCCTTGGGCTGTTGAGCGAGTGCGCCATTGACCTTTGCGAGCGCCTGATCGGTTTTGCCATGCTGATAAAGACGCGTTGCCTCTTTGGTGTCCTCGGCAGGGCCAGCCATCACGACGCCCGAAATGACGGTCAGGATGGCCATCAATGCAACGGTGCCGACGTGTACGCCGCGAGCGAAGGTCAAAGTGAGCATTCTGTTATAATTCATTGAATTTAATAAAACTCTTTCGCGTCGATAAGCCGATATTCTACCAAGAATGCTCCGCCGCCACACAATCCCTGCGATGTTTCCGGCCCCTCGCAAGTACGCGCGTTTCGTTTTCTCCAGCAGGTTTTGCCGCCAACCAGCGCGATGTTGTTGATCGGGTAATTCGCTGCGTCACCGTCCGCCAAAAAAGTCGGCGGGTTAAGGTGCATTGAGGCGAGTCGCGACACCCGCCGCGAGATTTTCCCCGGCCAACACCGCCTTCCCTGTTTTTCCATTCAGCCCTCGCGACCGCAGGCAATTTCTGATTGCGGCCACTGAGACATTTTGACGATCACTCACATGCAAACCATTTACAACACCCTGACGCGCAAAAAAGAAGTGTTCACGCCGATTGAACCCGGCAAAGTGAAAATGTACGTGTGCGGACCCACGGTCTACGATTATTTCCACATCGGCAACGCCCGCACTTTCACCGCGTTCGATATGGTTTTCCGCTGGCTCAAGGCCAGCGGATACGACGTGAATTACGCGCGCAACGTGACCGACATCGACGACAAAATCATCGAGCGCGCGAATGACAACGGCGAGCCGATCGACGCACTGACCGAACGCATGACGGCGGCAATGCATGAAGACTTTGACCGCCTGAAACTGGAACGCCCCACCCACGAGCCGCGTGCGACGCGCCACATCGACGGCATGCTCGACATCGTCAAGGTGCTCGAATCAAAAAGTCTCGCCTATCGCGCCCCGAATGGTGACGTGTATTTCGCGGTGCGCAAATTCGAGGGCTACGGAAAATTATCACGCAGAAATCTGGATGAGATGCAGGCCGGAGAACGCGTAATTGCCGACGGCAACAAGCGCGATTCGCTCGATTTTGCGCTATGGAAAGCGGCCAAACCCCACGAGCCGCAATGGCCTTCGATCTTTGGCGGCGGTCGACCGGGTTGGCATATCGAGTGCTCGGCCATGTGTAAGGGGGTGCTTGGCGAAAAGATCGACATTCACGGCGGCGGTTGGGATTTGCAATTTCCGCATCACGAAAATGAAATCGCGCAAAGTGAAGGCGCGCTCGGCCACGCATTCGTCAACACCTGGATGCATGCGGCGTTTCTGAATTTCGACAGCGAGAAAATGTCGAAATCGCTGGGCAATTTTTTCACCGCGCGCGAGGTGCTGAACAAACTCAATCCCGTGCGCGGCGGCGAGGAAGTGCGGTTCTTTTTGCTGCGCGGCCACTATCGCAGCGAGATCAGTTACACCCATGAATCCTTGATGGATGCGGCGAACTCGCTGATGGGTTTATATCGTGTGCTGAAAGATGTTCCACCTGCAACGGTGGATTTGGATTGGTCAAATTCGTACGCCGCCCGCTTCAAAGCCGCGATGGAAGATGATTTCGATACGCCCGCCGCGTACGCAGTGTTGTTCGAGCTTCGCGATGAGGTGCGTAAAACCGGGTCGGCGGAACTTGCGGGATTGTTGAAGTCGCTGGGCGCGCAGATTGGTATGCTGCAAGCCGATCCGGACGCCTTTGTTGCCGGTGAAGCCGCCGGCGGCGATGATTCTGCGATTGATCGCTTGATCTCGGATCGAATCGCCGCGAAGCAGGCGAAGGATTTCGGCAAGGCCGATTCCTTACGCAAACAACTTGAGGCGATGGGTATTGTGCTCGAGGACAAGCCGGGTGGAATCACCGAATGGCGGCGAAAATAGAAATCGAAGACACAAGCACTGGTGCGCCTTTCGGAGCATAAACGACTGAAAACGCGCGCCAGCGCTTGAGTTTAGTGATCAATTGCAATGATTGTTCAATCATCGCCGCTTGCAATCCACCAATTCCGCCCCAACCCTCTGCGATAATGCCGTTCCCCGCGCGCCTTCCCGCCCGCCCACTTCTTCGCTCGAAAGCGCCATGTCCGCGTCCCATTTCAGCATTGCCCAGTCCACCTTGCTTGCACCGTATAACCTCGATGAATCCGCGATCGAATCGGTATTCGATGAAATCCTGACGCACGACGCAGACTACGCCGATCTCTTCTTTCAATATTCGCGCTCTGA
>JANOKK010000762.1:0-1968 GCA_031419255.1 Betaproteobacteria bacterium | reverse complement strand
CAATCCCACATCGAACAAAAAAATCATGATTCTCGGCGGTGGCCCGAACCGCATAGGGCAAGGCATCGAATTCGATTATTGCTGCGTGCATGCGGCATTGGCGCTGCGTGAAGATGGCTATGAAACCATCATGGTCAACTGCAATCCGGAAACGGTTTCGACGGATTACGATATTTCGGATCGCCTCTATTTCGAGCCACTCACGCTTGAAGATGTGCTGGAAATTGTCGACAAGGAAAAACCGATTGGCGTGATCGTGCAGTTTGGCGGACAGACGCCATTGAAGCTCGCACGTGCGCTGGAAGCGGCCGGCGTGCCGATCATCGGCACCACGCCGGACGCCATCGACATGGCGGAAGATCGTGAGCGCTTCCAGAAACTGATCCACGATCTCGGCTTGTTGCAACCGCCCAACCGCACCGCGCGCACCAATGAAGAAGCGATCGTTAAGGCGCGCGAAATTGGCTACCCATTGGTGGTGCGTCCGAGCTATGTGCTGGGCGGGCGGGCGATGGAAATCATTCACATCGAATCCGATCTCGAACGCTATATGCGCGAGGCGGTGAAAGTATCCAACGATTCGCCGGTGCTGCTGGATCGCTTTCTGAATGACGCCATCGAAGTCGATGTCGACGCAATCTGCGACGGCAAGGACGTGTTGATCGGCGGCATCATGGAACATATTGAGCAGGCGGGCGTGCATTCGGGCGATTCGGCGTGTTCGCTGCCGCCGTTTTCACTTTCTGAAGCATTGCAGGATGAATTGCGCCGCCAGACCGTGGCAATGGCGCATGCGCTGAAAGTGGTTGGATTGATGAATGTTCAATTCGCGATCCAGGGCGAGGGTGACAATCAAAAAGTGTTCGTGCTGGAAGTGAATCCCAGAGCCTCGCGCACTGTGCCGTTTGTCTCAAAAGCAACATCACTGCCCCTCGCGAAAATCGCGGCGCGTTGCATGGCGGGCATGTCGCTCGAGCAACAGGGCCTAACTGGAAAAAATGGCGGTGAAATAATCCCCCCTTTCTTTTCGGTAAAGGAAGCCGTGTTCCCGTTCATCAAGTTTCCCGGTGTCGATACCATTCTCGGCCCGGAAATGAAATCGACCGGCGAGGTAATGGGTGTGGGCACCACGTTTGCCGAAGCATTCGTGAAATCGCAAATGGGCGCGGGCGTGAAATTACCGATCACCGGCCCCAACGCAGGAAAAGTATTCATAAGTGTGAAGAATGCCGACAAGCCGAAGGTCGAGGAAATCGCCCGCACTTTGCAGGAACTCGGCTTCGAAATTGTTGCGACCAAAGGCACCTCGCTCTATTTGCAAGCGCGAGGCATCAACTGCGAGCCGGTCAACAAAGTGCTCGAAGGACGGCCGCATATTGTGGACTTGGTGAAAAACCGTGAAATCACGCTCATCATCAATACCGTCGAAGAAGACAAACGCTCGATTCGCGATTCATGGTCGATCCGCAACGCCGCCTTGCAGGGCCGTATTACTTACTACACCACCATTTCCGGTGCCAAGGCCGCTTGTGTGGGCATGCAACATTTGGCGGAATTGAAAGTCTATGATTTGCAGTCGTTGCATAAATTGATTGCGGGCGCGTGACAAGTATCTGGGTGATCGAACTATCAACATCCCCCGTTCGCCCTGAGCCTGTCGATGGGTTCGTTCATCCGGCCCTTCGACTAGCTCTGGGCGAACGGAAATTAATTGAACTCAATTGACGTTTAGCCAGTGCTGCGCGCGAGTCATGAGCCAAAATACGATGAACCACGGATGCGCCGTGCGCATCCAACCCTACTTTCCACAGGATAAAACCATGAGCAGCATCGCAAAAGTTCCCTTGACCGTCGCCGGTGCCGCCGCACTCAAAGCCGAATTGCATCGCCTGAAAACTATCGAGCGGCCGGCCGTGATCGTCGCGATTTCGGAAGCGCGCGCGCAAGGCGATCTGTCGGAAAACGCCG
>JANOKK010000761.1:0-2416 GCA_031419255.1 Betaproteobacteria bacterium | reverse complement strand
CCATTAAATCGGCTTATCGACGAAATGACGACGTTGATGCTGGCCGAGTTTGACGCGGAAACACGATTTCTATTGCGTGCCGAGCAAGGCGCGGGGAAGGTGGGACGCGGATTGGCCTTGCTCAAGAAAGCGGCAGGCTGAAGCCTCACAACCAATTCTCAACCTTCAACTGGTCAACGCGCCGGAATTCCTTTTCATTGTTCGTCACCAGAATGAGCTGACGACTAAGTGCGGACGCGGCAATCAACATATCGAGTGGGCCAATAGTTTTGCCCTGCTTTTCAAGTGTCGCCCGAATGTCGCCATAAATCATTGCCGCACCGGCATCGTAATCCACCACATTCAGCGGCAACAAAAAAGCCTCCAGCGCGGCGCTGTTTTTAGACGACGCACTCTTCGCGACACCAAATGCAAGCTCCGATGCGGTAATGCTTGAAATGCCGATATCGCCAAGTGAGTGGCGCTTGAAATGCGCAAGCACCTTCTTGGGGCGTTCATTGATGAGGTAAATACAAATATTGGTATCGAGCAAATACTTCATTTCAGTAGCGTCGCGCGCTTTTGCTGTGCCAATGGCTGCTCGCGCATGATCGTGAAGCCCGTCTCAAACTGTGCAAGGCTCGAGAAAAGCGTTTCCCACGAATGCTCATGTGGCAACAACACGACCGCGTTGCCGACGCGCTTGATCAATACCTCAGTGCCCTCAAAGCGGAATTCCTTGGGTAGCCGAACTGCCTGGCTGCGCCCATTCTGGAAAATCTTTGCGGTATCCATGTTGGCTTGACTCCTGACGGTGATAATGACCAATAGTATATATCACGTTCTGAGGCAATGCCTTCCTGATTTTGGGCGAACAACGCAAGCGCCGGATCCAAAAACTGTCTCCCCGGACTTGTTCCGGGGCCTAATTTTGTTCAAATGAATATTCCGGCGAAATTGGGCCAAGCCACTGCATTGGCTTGGCGCTCGTCGGGCGCAGAGCATGCTCTGCGAATTCCCCGTCTCTCTCCCGGAACAAGTCCGGGGAGACACCTTAAGTAAGTGCCATTCAACGCCGACCCCGTTGATTCTCTCTTAACCTATCCCCCATCAAGAAACAGCTCCCGAATCCTCTCCGGGGGAATGACGTCCACGCCTTTGGCAAGGGGATAGCTTGACGCCACCGGTGCCACCACGAAAACGTGCTCGGCAGCAACGTCATCGCGCGCCAACCAAAACCCTTTACTCACGGTCGGTGCCGATGAAAGTTTTATCTCGAAGGCAATTCGACGCGCACCTTTTTCCACGACGAGATCCAATTCCGCACCGGCGGAAGTCCTGAAGAAACAAATCTGCGCACCGCGCGGAGCGAGGTTGGCGATCTGTTCGACGATGAATCCTTCCCACGAAGCACCGGCAATCGGATTGCCCAGCACCGCATCGCGCGAATCCAGGCCTAGAAGCGCGTGCAACAATCCGGAATCGCGAATATAGGTGCGCGGCGCTTTCACCAGGCGTTTCTTGAGGTTGCCCGCGAAAGGTTGCACGACGCGCATCACGCCCGCACCCTCCAGGATGCCCAGATAGCGTTGCATGGTCATGTTGCTCATGCCGAAGGCTTGCGCAAATTGGGAGGCATTCCAACTTTGCCCCTGATGGTGCGCCAGCATCGTCCAGAAACGCCGCATGTGCGAGGAGGGTACGCCGATGCCGAGTTGTGGCAAATCCCGCTCCAGAAACAGGCGAATGAAATCTTCACGCCAGCGCAGAGAATCAGCGGCCGTCCCGGCGAGGTAGCTCAGGGGGAATCCGCCGCGCACCCATAGCCGCATGGTTTCATCCGCCGAGGTACTGACCTCGGCAATATCGAACGCCGCCAATTCATGGACACTCGCACGCCCTGCAAGGCTTTCTGCCGACATGCCGATCAAGTCTGGCGAGGCCGATCCCAATAGCAAGAAGCGGCCGTTGCGCCGATCATCATCAATGATCGACCGTAATACGGCGAACAGATTGGGAACGCGCTGCACTTCATCCAGCACTACCAAACTCCCCGCATGCGCGGCCAGAAACAGCTCCGGATCGGCGAGGCGCGCGAGATCGGAAGGTCGCTCGCAATCCAGATAGACGCTGCCCGCTCGGCGCGACGCGATTTCGCGCGCCAGCGTGGTCTTGCCGGTTTGGCGCGGACCCGTCAGTACGACGCAGGGATTGGTCGCTAGCGCATTTTCAATGCTCGCCGTGACGCGCCGAAACCGGGGTGAGTTCGGTCGTTCGATTGTTGAAGGTTTATTCATCCTTGCAATTTAAACATATCGTATTAAATTTGCAAGGACAAAGATCGTGCGATTCCGAGGCTTGAGACAAGGCTTGCGCCTCAGATTTATTCAAATAACCAGCAAAACGCCAGAATTGGCGCGGGTTTCGGGGCGTTTTT
>JANOKK010000760.1:0-3053 GCA_031419255.1 Betaproteobacteria bacterium | reverse complement strand
ATCGCCGAAACCGGCTTTGACCCAGCGCAGATTTCGGATTGGTATTCGTCGCTGGTGAACGAGCAAGTGTTTGATACGCCGCTCACCTACGATTACCTCGCGCGCCCCTTGAAACTGAAACCGGCCGTGCTCGAGTCGATGCCGGATATCAGCGCCGATGGCAAGACCTACACATTGCGGGTGAAGAAGGGTATTTACTTTGCCGACGATGCCGCATTCAACGGCAAGAAACGCGAATTGGTCGGCACCGACATCGCGTATTCCATGAAGCGCCTGTTCGATCCCAAAACCAAGTCGCCGAATCAGTATCTGCTGGAAGGGCTGATTGTCGGGCTGGATGCGTTTGCCAAGAAACAAGTCGCGAATGGCCGATTTGATTATGATTCCCCGGTCGAGGGATTTCTAACGCCGGATCGCCACACGCTGAAGATTCAACTCACGCAGTCGAATTTCAATTTCCTCTATCGCCTCGCCTCCTTGAATTCAAGTGCGATTGTTGCACGCGAGGTGGTGGAAAAATATGGCGACGATATCATGGCGCATCCGGTAGGCACCGGGCCGTTCCGGCTCGGCTACTGGAAACGTTCCTCGAAAATTGTGCTCGAGCCGAACCCGAATTTCCGCGAGGAATATTTCGAGGCCGAACCCACTGCCGGCGACGAGGAAGCGAATGCGATTTACGTGAAACTCAAAGGCCGGCGCCTGCCGATGCTGGGCAAGATAGAGTTCAGCGTAATCGAAGAAGATCAGCCGCGCTGGCTCGCATTTCTGAACGAAGAGCACGACATAATCGACCGCGTGCCGCTCAGTTTTTCGAACATGGCGGTGGTCGATGGCAAACTGCTGCCGCATCTCACCAAACGTGGCGTACACATGAGCCGCATGCCGGGCCTTGAAGTGACCTACGCGTATTTCGCGATGGAAAATCCCGTAGTCGGTGGTTTTGAGCCGGAGAAAATCGCGCTGCGGCGAGCAATGGTACTGGGCTACAACACCGAAGATGAAATTCGCGTGGTGATGAAGAATCAGGCGATTCCCGCGCAGAGCCCGATTGGGCCTGGTGCGTTCGGCTTTGAGGAAGGCTTTCGCACCCTTGCCAACGATTTCAATCCGGCGAAAGCGCGCGCGCTGCTGGATATGTACGGCTACCTCGACCGCGATGGCGATGGCTATCGTGAAAATCCCGATGGCACGTCTTTGTTGATTGAACAGGCCTCGGCACCGGATCAGCGTTCAAAAATGTTCGATGAACTTTGGAAACGCAGCATGGATGCCATCGGCGTCAACATCGCTTTCAAGAAAGCCAAGTGGCCGGATTTGCTGAAGGAATCGAAGGCGGGAAAATTGATGAGCTGGCGGCTTGCGTGGGGTGCCGGCTATCCGGATGCGGAAGCCTTTTTTGTGATGCTCTACGGCCCCAACGCCGGACAAGCGAATCACTCGCGTTTCAAGTTGGCCGAGTTTGATCGATTGTTCGAACGCGCACGCGGCATTCCGCCGGGGCCGGAACGCACCGCCATCTATCGCGAAATGAATCGGCTATTTTTGGTGAACGCGCCCTGGAAATTGGGCGCGCATCGCATGTACAACGATCTCATGCATCCGTGGGTGCAGGGCTGGATGCGCCACCCGACAATTCGCGCCGGATTGCAATTTGTCGATATTGATTTGTCGGTGCTGAAAGAGAGACAGAAGTGAATTTCGTCATTAAAACATTGTGCGGTTTGTCGGTGGCGTTTTCAATCGCCGCCGTCGCCGCGCCCGCCAAGACCGTGCGTCATGCGTTTCTGATCGCCGAAACCAGCTTCGATCCGGTGATCGTGTCCGATTTGTATTCGAACACGATCAACGAAGCGATTTTTGATCCGCTGCTCACCTACGATTTTCTGGCGCGCCCGGTCAAGCTGGTGCCCAACACGGCGGTGGCGATGCCGGAAATTACCGAGCAGGGCAAGGTCTACACGTTCAAAATCAAGCCGGGTATTTTCTTTGCCGATGATCCTGCGTTCGGCGGCAAGAAACGCGAACTGACGTCGCAGGACTACGCCTATACCCTGCGACGCCTCTTTGATCCGAAAAACCGCTCGCCCTGGCTTTGGTATGTCGATGGAAAAATCATCGGCGGCAATGAGGTGGGAGCAGCCGCAACGAAAAGTGGCAAGTTCGATTACGACCAGCCGATTGCCGGCATCGAGACGCCCGACAAATACACGCTGCGATTGCGACTGAAGGATACCGACTACAACTTTATCTACATTTTTGCGACCGTGCAGACGGGGGCGATGGCGCGCGAAGTGGTGGAGAAGTATTTACCCGACGCCGGTTCCCATCCGGTTGGCACCGGGCCGTTTCGTATTGCCGAGTGGAAACGATCGCACAAGATTGTGCTGGAGGCGAACCCCAATTTCCGCGAGGTGTTCTACGACGCCGAACCGGGCGATGACGTAGAGATGAAAGCGGTTCTTGCGCGAATGAAAGGCAAAAAACTGCCGTTGGTACAGCGGGTGGAAGTGAGCATTGTTGAAGAATCGCAGCCACGATGGCTCGCGTTTCTGAATGGCGAAACCGATTACATGAATGCGCCGACGGAGTTTGCAGGCCTCGCGTTTCCCGGTGGAAAACTGGCGCCGAATCTGGCTAAGCAAGGCATCACCGGGCAGCGCACCGTTGAGCAGGATCTGGTGTACACATTTTTCAATCTTGATCATCCGGTGGTTGGCGGCTATACGCCGGACAAAATTGCGTTAAGGCGCGCAATCGCGCTTGCCTACAATTTTCATGAAGACATCAACATCATCCGTAACGGCGGTGCCATCAAGGCGGAATCCCCGGTACCGCCCGGTGTGCAGGGTTTTGACCCGATGTTCAAGTCGCCGCAAGCGACCTATGACCCGCCTCGTGCACAGGCGCTGCTTGACATGTACGGCTATGTTGATCGTGATGGAGATGGTTTTCGCGAAACCCCCGAGGGCAAGCCGCTTGTCATAGAAATTTCCTCGGAGCCCGATTCCACGTCAAAGCAATTCCAGGAGCTCTGGAAAAAAAATCTCGAT
>JANOKK010000759.1:0-5148 GCA_031419255.1 Betaproteobacteria bacterium | reverse complement strand
CAAGAATCAAAAGAAAGAGATCGCGCGTTATCGCGAATTGGCGGCTGAGTCGCTTCGCAAAAGTCGGCGCGTGAACATCCGCATCTCGGCGATGGACTTGGAAGGCATCCAGGCCAAAGCTGCCGAAGAGGGATTGCCGTACCAAACTCTCATGGCGAGCGTATTGCACAAATATGTGTCGGGCCGCTTGGTCGATGGTGCCGAACGGACTGCAATGCAAGCAAGCCGAGCCACGCGAAAGCGGCGCGACGCGTAAGCCAAGGACCAAGCACTGGTGGGACGTTCCGGGCAAACACCTGGAAAAGCGCACCGATAGGCGAGTTTGGTTGCTGAAAAGCATGGATTGTGCGGTAGGTAAATAACGGGCAATCCTTCTTTATGTAGCCCCCATTGCCTCAATCCCTCACCCACAAACGGAGAGGGAAGGAACGCATTGGACGCTGGCACTATGTCGCCAGCAAGCCTATTCCTGATGCCCTTGCGCCGCCGCCCAGAGCTTTTCCGCAAACTCAGTATTCGCCTCTGCGCGGCCAAATACGCGCGACTTGTTCATAGCAATTTTTCCGCGGATCGATTTATTCAATTCGCGATTCGACGCGATTTCAATTGCCTTCGCGACATAGTCATTGATATCGTCCGCGATGAATTGTTCCAGCCCCATCAATTGCAACATCGCCATCGTCTGCCTGCCGCGCATGAATTCACCGGGTAGCGTGACCACCGGCACGCCGGCGACGAACGCATCGAGACTGGTGCCGCCACCCGACCAGTGCAAGGTATCCAGCATCGTATCGGCCAATGCGAGCGCACTGCGGAACATGTCGCCATTCAATCGCGGCAGGAACTTGAATTGACCCTTCGCGGCGATACCTGCCGTTTCGAGGCGGCCTACCAATCGATGGGCAAAGGCCATCGTAATCGCGCGGCTGCCTCCCTGAAAAAACACCAGCACCGCGCGGCTGTCGGCGGCAAGAATCTTGACGAAGATCTCATCCATGTCGGGATGAATCTTGAACAGCGACTGCGGGCAGTAGTAGAGATGCGCGTCGGCGGGCAATCCCAATGCGGACCGCGTGATTGTCTTTCCCGTCGGCGGCAGTGCCAGATCGACGCCAATGCCATCGAGCAAGATGGTTTTTTCCGAGTAGTGCGCAGCGTGGCCTTCCGGCTCCATCAATTTGCAACTCAAAAAATAATCAATCTCCGCGCTACCGGTCGTGACGGGATGCCCCCATGCCGCAATTTGCACCGGTGCCAGCCGCATCGCGGATAACAAGTAGGAACCGGTGCTCATGCCGACTTCAGGGTGGATCAGCACGTCCAACTGATCGGACAAAATCCGTTGCCCGTTATCGCGCGGCCCCATCAGCAGGCGCGTGAAATGCTCGCAGCCGGCGGTTATTCGCTGAGTCAGTTCATCGCCGCCCTGCCCCGTGTAATAAACATGGCGCTCGAATTTGGCGGGATCGAGCTGGGTAATCCAGCGCTCGAAATAATTGCCGGCCGTTGAGGAATAGAACCACTTGCCGACGAAACCGATTCTCAGTTTCCGCTTGCCATCGAATCGAATCGGCAGTGGTTTTTTCAATTCGGGTGCGGCGGCTTCAACCAATCCACCGATCAAATTCGCGTAGCGCGTTTGCAATTCGCGATCATTTTTTCCCTGGTACGCCAGCAGGAAATTCGAACGCTCGACGCTGAAGACCTGTTCCGCGCGGTCCATCCATCTCGGCAACTCTTGTTGAAGAGCCGCGAGTCCCTCTTCGTAGCGCGCGCGACGCATGTCGATATCTGATGCATCGGCATAAATCATCGGCAGCAGCAGGCGTGCATCGAGCGCCAGCGGCAGGATGTCGGGATGCGCCGCGGCGCCCGCGATGGCGACAGAAACCGCCTCGCCCGCGAGTCCCATTTCGTGTTTGATGTAAACGCGCAACGACAAGGACTGCACGTCGCCCGGATCGAGCGCGAGTGCTCGCGAGGCGGCGACATCGGCACGCTCGAATTGCCAATGCTCGACCAGCAAACGCGTCAGGCGCTTCCAGGCTCCCGCGTTGCCCGGTTCATCGTTGACGATCGAATCAAAGATCGCAATGACGGCGGAAAGGTTTCCCTGACGGTAATGCGCGCGAGCGAGTGTTTCGCGCCAGGCGATTTTTTTTGGCTCGCGGTTAACGGCTTCCTGCGCGTGAGCGAGCGCATCGGCAAGATTGCCGGTGGCAATTTCATCGACGGCAAGTCTGTTGAAATCGCGGGCGGTGGGCGGCAGCATTTAGTGACAATCGCCAATCGTTGAGACAAATGTCGTCGTCCCGGCGGAGGCCGGGATCCAGTCCTGTCGTTGTTTTTGACAGTACGATGGGCTGGATTCCGGCCTACGCCGGAATGACGGGTCAATTTGAGCGCTTGTCACGATTTAATGCAATTTCCCATTTATATCGTGTGCGAAACGCCGCTGCGCTATTTCCACGCCTCGGCAAACGCCTGCCAATGCGCGGACGTCGCGTTCGTCGCCAGAAAGTCGCGCGCGACTGTGATTTCGGCGTCATAGCCCTTTTGATTCAGTGCGCCGCGCATCAATTGAAATCGCAGATACACGAGGTAGGTATTCATCACATCCGTCTCGCAATAATCGCGAATGTGCTGAATCTCACCGCACTGATAGGCGTCCCATACTTGCGAGCCATCCATGCCGAGTTTGCCGGGGAAACCGCACAGTTGCGCCATCTGGTCGAGCGCGGCCGATGCGCGCGGCTGATACATCGCCAGCAGATCCATTAGATCCAGGTGGCGCATGTGGTAGCGGCCGATGTAATTGTTCCATTTGAAATCGCGGTCGTCCTCACCCATGTCCCAATACTTGGCCGCGCTGATGCCGTGAATCAGCGCGCGATAGTTGAGCACCGGCAGATCGAATCCGCCGCCGTTCCATGAAACCAGCTGTGGCGTATAGCGTTCGATGCCATCGAAGAATCGTTGAATCAACACCGCTTCTTGATCGTCGGGCTTGCCGACGGACCAGGCTTTCAAGCCATCGTCGGTACGCAGCACACAGGAAATCGCCGCGACACGATGCAGATGATGCTGCAAGAAATCGCTGCCACCGGTGGCCTGACGCCGCCGTTGGAAAGCAAGCTCCGCGACGGCTGCGTCGCTCATCGTGGCTTCGATGTCGTTCAACTTTCGCAGGCCGGCAATATCCGGAATGGTTTCGATATCGAATACCAGAATGGGAATCACCGCGTGCTCCCCGGAAGCCAAGCTGGCAGCCACGAGGGCATAGTTAGCCACGAGGACGACTCCTGATTGTGCCGAGCCTCTTTCTTCATCCATTGCCCGTACGAATCACGGATGTACCAGCCAAGCGGCGCGCGCATGATCCAGCGTGTGCCGAAAATACTCTGCAATTGTGATTCCCAGTCAGCGCGGCCATTGGCGCGGGCAATTTCGCGGTACATGGTTTCGCGATCCTTGTTTTCTTCCGTGACGAGGCCCACTATTTTTACGCGTGTCTCCGCCGGAATCAATTGCGGGTCGCGAACAGCGACAAATCCATTACGGGTATAGCCGATCGCGCCGGCACGATAGTGCGGCTCGAATTGTGTGTGGCGTTCCACTAGATTCTGCCGGATGATTATCACCGAGGCGGAGCGGACATTGAATTCTGCCTCCGTTGCCACTTCGGCAGTCTCTCCATTCTTGCCGCCAGTGTTCGCGCAGCCCACGACAACACACACACATGCCATTGAAAATAAACTATGCAGTCCGACCGAGATTCGCATGCTCATGGCTTTTGCGGTACGAATGGCGAAGGCGATCGCGCGTTGGCCGATTTTTGTCCGGGTGACATCGAGTTTGCCGGATAGCGCGGCAGCGTATCGTCAATCACTTTGTCGGCGGCGACTTCGGCTGCTTTGTGCGGAAAAAAACTGATCACATTGCAGCCCGCAGCACATATCTGCGCACCTAGCACCACCACCATTACACACATTTTCTTGATTTTCATACTCGCTATTCTAGTGTAGTGCTGCACGGCAAAAATGCTGCTCACGCGGGAAATACACCCGTCGAAAGATAGCGGTCACCCCGGTCGCAGACAATATGCACAATCACCGCGCTCCTCGCCTCACGTGCGACCTGAATTGCCGCCACCAGGCCGCCACCAGAAGAAACCCCCGCGAAAATGCCTTCCTCACGCGCGAGCCGCCGCGTCATTTCTTCGCTTTCGGCTTGTGTCACTTCGATGATTCGATCCACGCGTGGACGCTCGAAAATTTTCGGCAAGTAGGCTTCAGGCCACTTGCGAATACCGGGCACACTCGATCCATCGGCCGGTTGCACGCCGATGATTTGTATCGCCGGATTTTTTTCCTTCAGAAAACGCGAAACGCCCATGATGGTGCCGGTGGTGCCCATGGTGGCCACAAAGTGCGTGATCTTGCCGCCGGTATCGCGCCAGATTTCCGGCCCGGTGCCACGATAATGCGCGAGTGGATTATCCGGGTTGGCGAATTGATCGAGGATGTGTCCCGCCCGTTCGATATTTAGCCGCTCTGCGGTATCGCGGGCACCTTCCATGCCGATCGCTTGCGGCGTCAACACCAGTTCTGCGCCGAACGCGCGCATGGTTTGCCGGCGCTCGATGCTCAGGTGTTCCGGCATGACCAGCACCATCTTGTAGCCTTTGATCGCTGCCGCCATCGCGAGCGCGATGCCGGTATTGCCGCTGGTCGCCTCGATCAATGTCTGACCGGGTCGAATCTCGCCACGCGCCTCGGCACCGTTTATCATCGATATCGCCGGTCGATCCTTGACCGAGCCCGCCGGATAGTTGCCATCGAGCTTGGAGAAAATCGTGTTCGAGGCATCGATGGCATCGCGCGCGGGTATGCGTTGCTATCGGACAAGCGGGGTATTGCCGATGAAGGATTCGATGGTATTCATTTCGGGTGCGTTAGTGACGTCGAAGCAAGTGTTGCGGAAAGAATCGAGATAAAGTCTTTGACGTAGCCGCGCAAATAGGTTCCCTTACGATAGGCGAGTTTGGTGACACGCTCGGGGAATAGCTTGCTGCCATCCAGTGCCACCAGATCCTGATCGCGCTCGGCGTCATAGGCGACACCGGCGATGATGCCCACGCCCAGGCCA
>JANOKK010000758.1:0-3551 GCA_031419255.1 Betaproteobacteria bacterium | reverse complement strand
TCCAACGCGAAACCCTAGCTCTGGCCTGCGTTTCCGGCACAAAAAGGCTGGAAACGACCGCCAATGCTGGAGTTCCGTGTAAATAATGAATATCGCGATCATTGGTCTTGGCCTGATCGGAGGTTCGATCGCGTTGGCATTGCGCGCCGCCAAGCCCGATACCAACATCATCGCGTTTGACCGTGACGAAATGCAACTTGATCTTGCGTTGCGTGCGGGGGCAATCGATGCTGCTACTGCCGATTTCGCCGAGATCGCAAATGTCGATGTGATTTTTATCTGTGTACCGGTTGCGCAAGCATCGATCGTGTTTGCCGCGTTGAAGCCATACTTGCGTGACGCCTGTGTCCTCACCGATGTCGGCAGCACCAAGCAAAGCGCAATTGCGGCCGCGCGCGCGCAATTAGGTAACAAAATTTCCCGCTTCGTGCCGGGCCATCCGATTGCCGGACGCGAACATTCAGGATTCGCCGCCGCAGCGTCAGAGTTATTTGACGGCAAGAACGTGGTGTTGACACCGCTCGCCGAAAACTCGCCAGAAACAGTGGAAATCGTCCGCTCAATTTGGCAATCTTGCGGCGCGCGGGTGATTGAAATGCCGGCCAGATCGCACGACGAAATTTTCGCCGCAGTGAGTCATCTTCCACATCTGCTTGCGTTTGCGTTGGTCGATGAATTCGCGACGCGGCCCAATGCAAGAGATCTGTTTTCCTTTGCCGCCTCGGGCTTCCGCGATTTCACACGCATCGCCAGTTCATCGCCGGAAATGTGGCGCGATATTGCGCTCGACAACCGCGAAGCGCTGCTGGGCGAAATTGATCGCTACATTTTGCATGCGAGCCATCTGCGAACCGCACTGGCGGCACGGGATGGCGATACGATCGCCGCACTGATGACGCGTGCCCGCGATGCACGCGAGCAATGGCTCGCCGGCGAATTCGACTCCTTTCGGGATGAATCCGCGTGAGTGCCAAGCTGGCAGCAATCACGCTTTCGCCATGTTGGCATGTCGAAGGTAGCGTCGTGCTGCCGGGGTCGAAAAGCATTTCCAATCGCACCTTGTTGCTTGCTGCATTGTGCAACGGTAATACGCGCGTTCGCGGCTTGCTGAAATCCGATGACACAGACGTGATGCTTGTGGCGCTACAAAAACTCGGCGTGGCAATCGAGAAATCCGCACAGGACGAGTACTTGGTATCGGGTTGCGGCGGTGTTTTCCCGGTGAAAGATGCGGATCTGTTTTTGGGCAATGCCGGAACCGCGTTTCGACCATTGACCGCTGCGCTGGCACTCAGCGATGGCCGCTACCGATTGCAGGGTGTCGCACGTATGCACGAGAGGCCGATCGGAGATTTGGTCGATGGCCTCGCTGCGCTGGGTGCGCGAATCAATTATCTTGGCGCGCCGGGTTTCCCGCCACTGGAAATATTGCCCTGCGCGCCGCTCGAAATTAGTTCTGTGCGTATTCGCGGCGACGTATCGAGTCAATTTCTGTCGGCCATGTTGATGGCGATCCCGCACTTGAAACGCGAGGTGCGCATCGAGGTCGTGGGCGACTTGATCTCTAAACCCTATGTAGAAATCACCTTGAATTTGCTTGCTCGATTCGGCATCAATGTGAAGCGCGAAGACTGGCGCGCATTCGTGATTTCCGCGAATAGCCAGTATGTCTCGCCGGGTACAATTCACGTCGAGGGCGATGCTTCATCAGCATCGTATTTTCTGGCAGCGGGCGCGATTGCCGGTGGCCCGGTGCGAGTGCACGGAGTGGGAAAATCGAGCATTCAGGGCGATATTCGATTTGCCGAGACACTTGCCCAAATGGGTGCCGTCATCACGATGGGCGATGATTGGATTGAAGCGCGTGCGCCAGACAATGGAAAACTCGCCGCCATCGACGCCGACTTGAATCACGTCCCCGATGCAGCGATGACGATCGCGATACTTGCCTTGTTCGCCGAAGGCACCAGCATCATTCGCAATATCGCCAGTTGGCGCGTGAAAGAAACGGATCGCATTGCCGCGATGGCGACTGAGATGCGAAAACTTGGCGCGACCATCGAAGAGGGCGTGGATTTTCTGCGCATCACGCCGCCTGCGCAGTTGACCGTCGGTGTCGCAATCGATACCTATGATGACCACCGGATGGCGATGTGCTTTTCGCTGGTCTCACTCGGTGGCGTACCGATTACCATCAACGATCCCGCGTGCGTCGCGAAAACATTTCCGGACTATTTCGACGTGTTGGCGACAATCACGAAAGCTGCCGCGCGATGAATGCATCCACGTCGATTCCCGTCATCGCCATCGATGGTCCGACGGCTTCTGGCAAGGGCACGGTTGCGCAAAAGGTCGCTGCGCAATTGGGATTTCATTATCTTGATAGCGGAGCGCTTTATCGATTGACGGCGGTTGCTGCCGCGCGCGCCGGTGTCAACATGGAAAATGAAGTAGTACTGGCGCGCGTCGCGGGGAGCCTTGATGTCAAATTTGCTGACGGCAGGGCGTGGTTGGCAGAGGAGGACGTGACAGACGAAATTCGCAGCGAAGTCGCCAGTCAAAATGCGTCCCGTGTTGCCGCATTTCCGCAAGTACGACAAGCGCTTTTGCGTCGCCAGCGGGCCTTCAGAACGGCCCCCGGATTGGTCTGCGATGGCCGGGATATGGGCTCAGTCGTGTTTCCTGATGCCAAGCCGAAGTTTTTCCTCACGGCCAGCGTCGAAGCCCGTGCCGACAGACGCACTAAGCAGTTGAAACAAAAAGGAATGTCTGCAATAATGGCTGACGTTGTAGCGGAATTGCGCATTCGGGATGACAGGGATATGACCCGTCCGGTTGCGCCACTAAAACACTTTCCTGACGCCTATCTCATTGATACGACTGATATTTCTGCCGATGTAGCGGTGGAGAAAATCATCGAAATAGTTCGGAATCGACGATAGGTGTTTGATCGAATGCAGTTTTTTCCAAACTGCATTCAGCGAAAAATTCCCCGAATAGCGTTGTTTTATTGTTGCAAGGTGTCGGTTTTCCCAAAGAAAATCGGTGTTCATCCACCGTCGCGTTCCGCCTGGAACGCGACCTAACCGAAGGTGCTGTCCCCATGTCCGCATTAGCCCAAGCCCTGAACGCTCCCAAGGCTGCCAAAGCCCCCAAGATTCCCCACCCCGTCGATAGTTTCGCTGCGCTGTTCGAGGAAAGCCTCTCGCGTCAGGAAATGCGTATCGGCGAGATGATCACCGCAGAAGTCGTGCTGGTCGATCAAAATATCGTCGTGGTCAACGCCGGATTAAAGTCCGAGAGCGTGATCCCGGTCGAAGAATTCAAGAATGACAAAGGCGAACTTGAAGTTAAAGTCGGCGACTTTGTCACGGTCGCGATCGAAGCATTGGAAGACGGCTACGGTGCTACCAAACTTTCCCGCGAACGCGCGAAAAAACTTGCCGCCTGGCACGAGCTCGATGTCGCGCTCGACAAAGGCACGATCATCACCGGCATGGTGTCCGGCAAGGTCAAAGGCGGCCTTACGGTCATGGTCAACGGCATCCGCG
>JANOKK010000757.1:0-2994 GCA_031419255.1 Betaproteobacteria bacterium | reverse complement strand
GGCTGCCTACCATGCGTTTTTGCGGAATAGGAATTTTGCGTTTGCCGGAAAGATATTGTCCGGTTAATGAATTTTTTGCGCGCATGATTTCTTTTGGTGTGCCTTGCGCGACAATTTCGCCGCCGCCGTCACCACCCTCGGGACCCAAGTCGATCATCCAGTCGGCGGTTTTGATGACGTCGAGATTGTGCTCGATCACCACCACCGTGTTGCCATGATCGCGCAATCGATGCAACACTTTCAACAGTAAATCGATATCGTGAAAATGCAGACCGGTCGTGGGCTCGTCAAGGATGAACAGCGTGCGGCCGGTATCGCGTTTGGATAATTCCAACGATAGTTTTACGCGCTGCGCTTCGCCACCGGACAGTGTCGTGGCACTTTGCCCGAGCCGGATATAACCGAGGCCGACTTCCAATAGCGTATTCAATTTGCGCGCGACCACCGGCACCGGCTTGAAAAATTCGAACGCCTGCTCGACCGTCATTTCCAGCACTTCGTGGATGTTTTTGTGTTTGTAATGCGTCTCCAGTGTTTCGCGGTTGTAGCGTTTGCCGTGGCACACATCGCAAGGCACGTAAACGTCTGGCAGAAAATGCATTTCAACCTTGATGACGCCGTCGCCCTGACAGGCCTCGCAGCGGCCACCCTTGACGTTGAATGAAAACCGCCCCGGCCCGTAACCGCGCGCGCGCGATTCCGGCACGCTCGCGAACAGATCGCGAATCGGCGTGAACAAACCCGTGTAAGTGGCCGGGTTCGAGCGCGGCGTGCGCCCGATCGGCGATTGATCGACGTTGATGACCTTGTCGAAATGATCGAGACCTTCAATCAACTCGAATGGTGCAGGCTCATCGGAGGATGCGTAAATGTGATGCGCCACCGCCTTGTAGAGCGTGTCGTTGATGAGCGTCGATTTGCCAGAGCCCGAAACACCGGTGATGCAGACGAACGCACCGACCGGCAGATCCAGGCGGACATTTTTTAAATTATTTCCAGAAGCGCCCTTGATCGTCAGCTTCTTTTTCGAGTCCGTCCTGAAACGTTTTTTCGGAATCGCAATCTGTTTTTTTCCGGATAAATATTGCCCGGTCAATGATTCCGAGGCACGGCGAATTTCGTCCGGTGTACCCTGCGCGACGATCTGCCCGCCATGCGCACCGGCACCCGGCCCCATGTCGACGACGTAGTCGGCGGCGTTGATGGCGTCTTCATCGTGCTCGACCACGATCACCGAATTGCCGAGATCGCGCAGACGTTTCAGCGTCTCGAGCAAGCGGTCGTTATCGCGCTGATGCAAACCGATCGATGGCTCATCCAGCACATACATCACACCCGTGAGGCCCGAGCCGATTTGCGATGCAAGTCGAATGCGCTGTGCTTCGCCGCCCGACAGCGTATCGGCCGAGCGCACCAGTGACAAATAATCGAGCCCGACATTGTTCAAGAAAGTGAGGCGCGCGGAAATCTCTTTAAGAATCCGCTCGGCGATGGCCATTTTCTGCGGCGCGAGTTTCACTTCGTCGAACCAACGGCGCGAATCCTTCAAGGCCATCGCCGATATTTCATGCAGATTTTTATCGGCAACACGCACATGCCGCGCCTCGATCCTGAGCCGCGTGCCTTCACATTCCGGGCAGCCTTTGGTGGAAATGTATTTGGCGAGTTCTTCACGTACGGCGAGCGAATCGGTTTCGCGGTAGCGCCGCTCCAGGTTCGGCACGATGCCTTCGAACACCTCTTCGCGCAAAATCGGTTTGCCGCGCTCGCCGGGATATTTGAAAGTGATTTTTTCTTTGCCGGAGCCTTGAAGAATCAGTTGTTGCACTTCCGGCGTGAGTTGGTCGAACGGTTTCTCGAGATCGAATTTGAAATGCTCGGCCAGCCCCAGCAACATCTGAAAATAGAATTGATTGCGCCGATCCCAGCCCTTGATCGCGCCGCCCGCGAGCGAGAGTCCCGGATATGCGGCGATGCGTTTGGGATCAAAGAAGGTGATCTGGCCGAGGCCGTCGCACTTTTGGCAGGCACCCATCGGGTTGTTGAACGAGAACAACCGCGGCTCCATTTCGGAGATCGAATAATCGCAAGACGGGCAGGAGAATTTCGCCGAGAAAGGAATCTCCTTTGCGGTTTCCATGTTGACCGCGATCGCCTTGCTTTCGCCTACGCGCAGACAGGTTTCGAACGATTCTGCCAGACGCTGCTTCAACGCTTGCGCGGAACCCGCCGCACCATCGGAGGTAATTTTCAACCGATCCACCACCACTTCGATGGTGTGCTTTTTCATTTTGTCGAGCTTCGGAAAGGCGTCGATCTCGATCACTTTGCCATCGACGCGCAGGCGCACAAACCCTTGCGAGCGGAATTCCTCGACCATGTCCAGATGTTCGCCCTTGCGGTTCACCACCACCGGGGCCAGCAGCGTGAGCTTGGTGCCTTCCGGCATCGCGGCAACGGTATCGACCATCTGCGAAACCGTCTGCGCTTCGAGTGCCAAATTGTGCGTCGGGCAATACGGTGTGCCGGCGCGCGCGAATAGCAGGCGCAGATAATCGTGAATCTCGGTGACTGTGCCGACAGTGGAACGCGGATTGTGCGACGTCGCTTTTTGTTCGATCGAAATCGCCGGCGACAGGCCTTCGATCAGATCGACATCGGGTTTTTCCATCAGTTGCAGGAATTGCCGGGCATACGCGGAGAGCGACTCGACATAGCGCCGCTGGCCTTCCGCGTACAGCGTATCAAAGGCGAGCGAGGATTTCCCCGAGCCGGACAATCCGGTAATGACGACCAACGAATGCCTCGGCAAATCGAGGTTGATATTTTTCAGATTGTGGGTGCGGGCACCGCGAATTTTGATGAATTCCATGAATCTCTTTTGAGGAAGACCGGCTAAGGCATTGATGCGTAACGATTGCACTGACAACGAAAAATTGTCGCGACGCGCCTTTCGCGCGAAGCAAAAGGCAACCGATCATTTTACCGCTTTCG
>JANOKK010000756.1:0-5736 GCA_031419255.1 Betaproteobacteria bacterium | reverse complement strand
GGCCGCTGAACGCGCGCGACTTGACCTTGAAACCAAGGTTGCCGCAGAAAAGAAACAGAAGGATTCGATCTCCGATACGCGTGATCGCTTGACGCGCGAGCAGATGGAAAAAGAATCGCAGCAACAGCGCGCGCTTTCCGAGGCTCGTGCAAAGGCGGAAGCAGAAGTGCAGGCGTTGGCGTTGGCACGCGAAAGAGCGGAAGCCGAAGCCAAAGCATTGGCCACCGCCCGCGAGCAGGCCGAGGCTGCGGCCAAGAAGCAACAAACGGAACTCGATGCCGCGCAGCGCGAATTGCGCCATCAGCTCAAAGAGGAAATCGAGGCAAAGATCCGCGCCGAAATGGCGGAAAAAATGTCGGTCGACGTCGAAGAGGGCGGTCGCGCGGAAGTCGAAGCTGCCATCATGGAAGAGGCGCGCGAAGAAGCGCGCACGATGCTCGAGCAACGCCTCCAGGAAGAGCGCGAATCGCTGACCCGCGCCACGGCTGATGCGACACGCACCGCCGAGGAAGCGGCCAAACGCATGCTGGCCGAACAGGAAACCCGTATCCGCGCCGAAATGGAAGCGCAGATCGCCGCCATTACAGCGGAGAAAAATCGCGTTGAGATCGAGGCGCGAAAGGCCGCCGAAGCACAGGCCGAATTGGCCGCAAAGGCGGCTGCCGATATGGCCGTAAGGTTGAAGGCCGAGGAAGACGCTCGCAAGGCCGCGCAAGAAGAGGCCGAGACGCGCAAGAAACTGGAAGTGCAAAACCGCTTGAGGATGGAAGCGCGGGCGAAAGAGGAAGCCGAAGCACGCGCGAAAGCCGACGCGGAAATGCAGGGGAAGCTCGCGGCTGAGAAAGAAGCCAAGATTCAGGCACAGGCACGTGCGCTGATCGAAGCCGAAATGCGCGAAAAATCCGAGCGCGAAAATCAAATCCGCTTTGAAGGCGAGCGCCTCGCCCGCGAAGAGGCCGAGAAAAAAGCCGCGTCTGAAACCAGAGCGCGCGAGCTTGCGGCCAAATCGGCTGCCGAACATGCGGAAGCCCGCGAACGCGCCGAACGCGAAGCGGGTCAACGGGTTGCCGACGAGCGCCGCGATGCCGAAGCAAGCTTTGCCGGGGAGCGCCTCGAAGCCGAAGCGCGTTTGAATGTCGAGCGTGCGGCACGCGAAAAGGCCGAGGAAAAAGCCCGCGCCGAAGAAGAGGCGGAAGCGCGTCAGCGCGCGGCCCAGGTGGCACGCCTGAAAGAGCTTTCCGATCAGCATGAATACGAGCAGTCGCAAGGCATTGATCCGGATGCCGCGAAAAAGCCCAAGCGCTACGGCAAGAAAAAGAGTGGCGGGCCATTGCGCTGGATTGTTTCAGGCGTGATCGGGCTGGCGGTTATCGCCGTTGCCGGTATTCACTTCTATCCCTTGGGTGCGGCCAACGTGCGGTTCAATAAATCGCTCTCGGAATGGATGCACGACGACGTATCGTCAAGCAATATGCGCATCGCGTTGCTGCCGAGCCCGCACATCAATATCGATCAATTGGCGCTGGGCAAATTGCTGGACGCAAAGGCACTAAGCGGCAAAATAAGCATGGATGTCTGGTCGGTGCTGGCCGGCGACAAATTTGCGATCGACACGCTTGAATTATCAGGCGTAACGATTTCTCAGGACGCGTTGTCGCGCGCGGTTCAATGGGCACAGGCGGAAAACCGAGGCAAGAATGTCCAGATCGGCAAGATATCGCTGCGCAACGCGAAGATCGACGTCAAGGGAATGACGATCAACGAATTCGACGCCGATATCCGTTTCAACAAAGACGGCAAGATCGTCAAAGCGAATGCGCGCGCCAAAGATGGCAAGTGGTCACTGGATTTTTCGCCCAGCAAGGAAAGTGCTGGCGACGCGGCAGGCGCAGCCGGCAGCACGGGTGAATGGGCGGTGGAATTTTCCGCGCACAATCTCGCTCTGCCGATGGGCACGCCATTGCAGTTCAATACGGTCAATGCGAAGGGCATCATGTCCGGCGACGGCATTACGTTCGCGAAGGTGGATGCAAAGCTGCTCGAAGGCACGGCCAGCGGAAATTTGCGCATCGATTGGAAGCAGGGCACCGCGTTCAGCAGCGAGTTCAGTGTCGAAAAAATCAAGGTCGATCAATTGGCCAGTGCATTCACCCGCGATGTGGCGCTACAGGGGAAATTGGAAGGCCAATTTACCGCCGCCGGCAGCGCGATGTCAGTCGGCGAGTTGTTTGATTTGATGACGCTTCAGGGGGTGTTTCTCGTCAAAGAGGGCGCTATCGGCAACGTCGATCTGGTACAGGTGATGCGTTCGCCCGGCAGTGTGGGCGGACAATCCAAGTTTGCCGAACTCACGGGCCAACTGCGCGTCGCCGATGGCGTGATCCGTTACGAGAAGCTCAAAATGTCCGGCGGTGTGCTACTTGCCAACGGCAACGTCAGCGTGGTCAACGCAACCAGCGCGCTTTCCGGAAGTGTTAGCGCGGAAATTCGCTCGACGGTGGCGCAGGATCGCGGCACCTTTATCGTCACCGGAAAAACCTCGCGGCCCGCACTGAAACGCGGGGGATAGTTGGCGGAGAATGCCGCGCGCCGCACCGAAGTTTCTCCCGCCGTTCAGCCTGGTGCCGATGCAAAACGCAGCCCGCGAGACCTGAAAAAACTCGCGGCGCTGATCCGCTTCATTGCTCCGTACAAGGTTCGCTTCGCCATCGCCATGGTGGCGTTGGCACTCGCGGCGTGCAGTATCCTGACCATCGGCCAGGGATTGAAGCATGTCATCGATCGCGGCCTTTCGGGCGGCGACACCAGCACGCTCGACGGCACACTTTTCATGCTGCTCGCGGTGCTGGTGGTGCTGGGTGCTTCAACCTTTACGCGCTACTACCTCATCAACTGGGTCGGCGAGCGATTCATTGCCGACATCCGCCGCGCGGTGTTCGATCACATACTCGAACTCTCGCCCGCCTTTTTTGAAACCACCCGCACCGGCGAAGTGATTTCGCGAATCACTAATGACACCACGCTGCTGGATGCAGTGGTTGGTGGCGCGTTCTCGTGGGCGCTGCGCAATATTGTCTTGTTCATCGGCGGCATGGTGATGTTGCTTATCACCAGCACCAAGCTCACCTTGCTGGTGTTGGCGGTCATCCCGTTGGTATTGGTGCCCATATTGTTGCTCGGGCGGCGGGTGCGGAAACTTTCGAAAGAAATGACCGACCGCGTCGCCGATGCGACCGCGTTCATCGACGAAACCTTGCACGAAGTCCGCACCGTGCAGGCGTACGCGCATGAGCGTCATGACCGCGCGCGTTTTGCAGAGCGGGTGGAAGCGATTTTCAACGCGGCAACGACCAAGGCGCGCTTCAATGCGAGCCTGATCGCATCGGTCATCGTGCTTGCGTTCGGCGCAATCGGCGTGATCTTGTGGGTGGGCGGGCACGATGTGATCGAGGGCCGCATCACCGGCGGCGAATTGTCCGCCTTCGTGTTCTACGCGGTGCTGGTCGCAAACGCGGTGGCCGCCGTCTCCGAGGTATACGGCGAATTGATGCGCGCCTCAGGTGCGTCTGAGCGATTGATGGAATTGCTTGACACAAAATCCGCTATCGAAGCACTTGCGCATCCGATTCAATTGCCGGCGGCGTCGCCACAGCGAAAAATTGGTCACGTTGCCATGGACGCACTCACCTTTCACTATCCATCGCGCCCGGATACCGCCGCGTTGAAGGATTTTTCCCTGCACGCGCTGCCCGGCGAAGTGATCGCCCTGGTCGGCCCGAGCGGCGCAGGAAAAACCACAGTGTTTCAATTGCTGCTGCGCTTCTACGACCCGCAATCGGGCACAGTGAAAATCGATGGTGTCGATATCAAGCGGGCCGATCCGCGCGACGTACGTTCACGCGTCGCCTTGGTCTCGCAGGATCCGGTGATCTTCGCTGCCAGCGTCGCGGAGAATGTGCGCTATGGCAACCCGGAAGCCGACGACGCCCAAGTGCGCGCCGCCTGCGAAGCCGCCTACGCGCGCGAATTCATCGAAGCGCTCCCGCAAGGCTACGACACGTACTTGGGTGAGCGCGGTGTGCGCTTGTCCGGCGGGCAGCGTCAGCGCGTGTCGATCGCGCGCGCCTTCCTCGCGAACCGCGCGATCCTGCTGCTCGATGAAGCCACCTCCGCACTCGATGCCGAATCCGAACGCATGGTGCAACTCGCCATGGAAAAACTGATGCGCGGACGCACCACCCTGATCATCGCGCATCGATTGGCGACGGTGAAATCGGCCGACCGCATCGTCGTGATGGATCAGGGCGCCACCGTCGCCGAAGGCACGCATGATTCGCTGGTAAGCGAAGGCGGCTTGTACGCACGGCTGGCGGCGTTGCAGTTCACACAGGTATAGATTGGATTCTTGAGGTGCCCGCGGTATGCCTTGGCTGGCATCCTTGGCACTTGGCTGTGGCGCCACGCCACAACCGTAGGATGGGTGGAGCGCAGCGATACCCATCACGCTCACGCGGCGGGAAGATGGATTTTGCTGCGCTCCATCAAAACTGCACGCCGTTATCCGGCGCACAAGAGAACCCATGAATATCCGACATGCAATGCGCACCGCGAAAGCCGGTGGCAAACTGGCCAGAAGTATCGCCGACAGACCAGGCGCGCGCGTGGTGCTTGCGCCATGGGCTAGACCCGATACGGGTGAAAGCTAGCAGCCACGTACCGACCGCTCCATGTTTGGTCGCCAAACGTGGGGGCGCGGCGCAAGTGACGGCGCGGAATTGCGTCTGAAAAGAAGGGGGAAGCCGAGGATGCAACGTCGATCTTTTCCTATCGAAAAATTATCCACCCCTTGGTATGGTGAACTGCAGTACGACGTCAGTCGCTGGTGCTCCATAGCTTAATTGCGTAGGTCCACGAGACGTTGACATCAACCGGCAACGCGCCCAGCCCGATGCCGGCATTGGGGCCGAAGCCCATGGGCTTCATGTTGCTGTCGAACGACAAGTCCATACCGCCACTGAATACCTTGGTTGGCGGCCCGCCGGACGCTCCGATGCCATAGCCCCAGCCGCTGAAGTCGGCGAGCTTCGTCACCGGAAAGAACTGCACACCGATCGAGTCACCGATCGAGGCGTTGAAAATGATTTGCGGTCCAAGCACGGCATACACGCCGACTTCGCCGCGATAATCGGTGGCGACCACGAAGCCTGTTTGAAATCCCAAGCCGGCGCCGGCGGATGCCGTCAGCGAATACGCCATGAAAAAATGGCCGCTGTACACGGGCTTATGGTTGGCAAACATCGACTGCAAGTGCTTCTTCAGGTTCGCTTCCGAACACATCACCTCTGGCGAAAACAGTTTCTTGACCTCCGCCTTGGCGTTGTTGGCGTTCTTGCGCAGACGCATCAATTCAGTGACCAGCGGATTATCGATGACCTCGTTGTTGGGACCAAGCATCTTGTTGGCCTTGAGAAAATCCACCGTGACCTTCATCGCCACCTCAGGGTTCGGCTGCGAAGGACGTGGCGATGGTGCCGACACACCCGGCGGCAACTTGCCGATGCTAAGGGCTGCCACAGATGCCTTGCACGCCGCCTCTTCAGCAATCCGCTTGGTTTCAGCAGAAGCTTTCTTCGCCTCTGCTTCTATTTCGGCAACCACCTTCTTGGCGTCCGCCAACATCTTTGCGGAAACCTGCTTGCTGTGCTCGACTATCCATTGCGGCGATCGGCAAACGCC
>JANOKK010000755.1:0-6225 GCA_031419255.1 Betaproteobacteria bacterium | reverse complement strand
AAAAAACCCACCGCTATTTATTCCATTTCAATTAAAATAATGTTTTGTCAACCTTAGCTAAGCTAAGTATCTTCTCATGACGAGATCCTTCGCTTCGCTCAGGATGACAGCACTAATGATTGAGAATTGGAATTACTTATCCTGCCAAGCCGGTTTACCCGCTGGTTTGCCGAAAGGCTTCCCCGCCGGCTTTCCCGCAGCACTCTTGCCGAAACCACTGAAGCCGCTCGGCTTCTTGTCGGCATACGCACGTGGCGCGCCGAATTTCTTGTCGCCAAAATTGCCGGCGGGGCGTGCGTTGGGGCGGCCGCTGGAAGGACGCGCACCAGGATGCGAAGGCTTCGAGAACACGCGTGCTTTCGGCTCCAATCCCGGAATGGTGGTGACCGGAATCAGTTGCGACGTGAAGCGCTCGATCAATTTCACCTGAAAATGTTCGCGCACGTTGGCGAGCGAAATCGCGATGCCGTTCTTGCCGGCGCGACCGGTGCGGCCGATGCGGTGTACGTAATCTTCTGCGGCACGCGGCAGATCGTAATTGATGACGTGGGAAATACCCTGCACATCGATGCCGCGTGCGGCGACGTCGGTGGCGACCAGCACTTGCACGCTACCACGACGCAGATTTTGCAAGGTGCGGGTGCGGGCACCCTGCTTCATGTCGCCATGCAATGCCGCAACCGAGAAACCTTTTTCATTCAAGTTGCTGGCGAGATCATCGGCGGCGCGCTTGGTGGCCGTGAAGACGATGGCCTGATTCATTTCGGCATCGCGCAACAGGTGATCGAGCAGGCGATTCTTGTGGCCCATGTCGTCGGCAAAATGCAAACGCTGTTCGATGTTTTCGTGTTTCGATTGCTGGCTGTCGACGGCGATGCGCACCGGGTCTTTCAGCATGGCGGTGGCGAGGCGAACGATGTTTTGTTCGAGTGTTGCCGAGAACAGCAAGGTTTGGCGCGTCTCGGGCGTCTGTTTGACGATCGCTTCCAGGTCATCCTTGAAACCCATGTCGAGCATGCGGTCGGCTTCATCCAGGACCAGCAATTGCAGGCGCGATAAATCGACGCGGCCCGATTGCATTTGATCGAGCAGGCGGCCCGGTGTGGCGACCAGAATATCAACGCCGGCTTTCAGCAAACGGTTTTGCACCGGATACGGCATGCCGCCGACGAGTGAAAGCATTTTCACTTTTTTCATCTTGCGGCCGTAGGTCTCGGCCGCTTTAGTGACTTGCATCGAGAGTTCGCGCGTCGGCGTCAACACCAGCACGCGTGGGCCGCGACCAGCAACGGGATGCGCCTCGATCAGCAATTGCAGCGCGGGCAGCATGAAAGCAGCGGTTTTACCGCTACCGGTCTGCGAAGAAACCATCAAGTCACGCCCGGCCAATGCTTCCGGCACGGCGCGCGCTTGTACGGGGGTGGGATCGGTGTAGCCCGCCAGCGCAATCGCTTCGCGGATCGGGGCAGCTAGGCCCAAGGTATCAAAATTCATTTTCAAGTTTTTCCCGCACGCCTATTCCGGTAGGCGCGCATCAACACACAAAAAAGGGGCGTCGTTTCGATAGCGGAAACGAAACGGCAACCAAGACCGGAGAATTCTCGACGGAGAATGAATCAGATCAAACGGTGACGCACCAACATCGGCGCCAACCAATTTGCGATCCATGAAGGCTTCAGTGGAAGCCGGAAGGAAAAGCGGGGGGAGGAGACGATGAACATTTGCGATGCCTTTTAACCAATGCTGCATCGCACAAACGAACTATACGCGAGATGGGAGGAAATGCAAAGTGAATTATTGTTGCGCCCGCGAAAATGGGGGAAAGTCTAGTATTGGCGGGAGGTTTGGGAGCTTTTTACTTGGGGAGGCTCACCGGTGCTGGGGTTTGATAGGCCACGAGGCGATTATCCATCCTCAGAGATTGTCATCCTGAGCGACGTGAAGGATCTTGCCTCGCCCGCATGCCGCTAATCAATCGGCCATGGCATCGATTTCGGTAACGTGATCGGTACTGGCGCTTCCGGCGCGGGTGTTGTCGCAATCGTATCGACACTGCGCCACCATGGCAGCACATTCTGCGCATGCGCGGGCTCGGTCGGCTCGCCCAATCGCGGCATCATCAGTTGCGCATCCGCCTTTGCGGCCATTGACAGCAGCGCCTCTGCCGGCTGATCCCACGCATGCATCGCGAGACTGAACGTACCCCAATGCACCGGCAGAAACGCGCCGCCGCCGAGCAACGCATGCGCCTACAATGCGTTCTCCGGCCCCAGATGGATATCGATATCGCCCCAAGCGGGGTGAAATGCGCCGACTTCCAGCATCACCAGATCGAACGGCCCGAGCCGCTCGCGGATCAACTGATATTCCGTCGTGAGGCCGGTATCGCCGCCAAAAAAATACGCTGTGATTTGGCGAACGAATGACGAGTGAAGACCACAGAGTTTGATTGCGATCCTTAAGTCCGCGACCAGAGAAATGCAACGATGGCGCGGCGGTCACGGTGATGCCGCTATTCGGCAACGTGCGCGAGTCCCACCAATCGAGCTCGGTGATGCGCTCGGGCGCAATTCCCCATGCCTCGAGATGCGCACCGACGCCGAGTGAGGTCACGAATGGCACATCCAGTTTGGCGAGTTCAAGAATGGTCGGATAATCGAGATGATCGTAGTGATCGTGCGAGATGACGACGAGATCGATCGGCGGCATTGCAGCGAGGCCCACAGGCACCGGCTGAAAACGTTTCGGCCCGGCGAACCGCGACGGCGACGCGCGCGGCCCCCACACCGGATCGGTGAGCACGCGAACGCCATCGATCTCGATCAGCACCGTGGAATGGCCTAGCCAGGTGGCGCGCAGGCCGCTTTCGGGTGGCTTCATCCAGGTGTCGAGCGGATTTATCGACGGCAATTGCCCACGCGGCACACGACGCTCACCACCGCAGAGAAAATCCCTGAGCGATGGCATCGGTACATTGGGATCACGCAGGCCGGGCGCGATTCGGTGCGCGTTGGCAAAGCGCTCGCCCGTCCACAGGGGTGAAGTCTGGATGCGTTCGAGGCGCGCACCGCTGGGTTTCTTGCCGAGGGATTTCATGTTGGCGGATCGGTGATGGGTTGTTTCAACTGTACCGCATTGACGTTGATGGCATTCTCGATTGCTCGATCAAGCCGCTTCACTGAAGGGAGTCAATGCGCGCAGGGCGTATGCTATGATGTTGTGATGCGTCGATGCTTCGATGCCAACACTGGAGGATGCTATGCGTACGACACTGAATCTTGATCCGCAATTGCTCAACACTGCCAAGCGGCTGGCGGCAGCGCGCTCGGTCGCGCTGGGAGACATCATTTCCGAACTGGCCAACAAAGGATTGGAGGCACAGAGTCAGTTTCACGGCAAAAAATCTGCGACGCGCAAGAGCGGCTTTCCGATATTCAATCCAGCCAAAGGTAGCCCATTGATCGGACTCGATGATGTCAAGCGGGATGAGGATTGATGGTGAGGACTGCGGCTATCGCATCGAGGCCCTCCCCAATCACCCATCTGCTCGACGTCAATGTGATGATTGCGCTCGCCTGGCCACTTCATGTGCATCATTGCGTTGCGCACGCATGGTTTGAACGAGTCGGTCAACGATCATGGGCGACCTGCCCACTCACACAGTTGGCCTTTGTGCGTATTTCATCGAACGCAAAAATTATTTCCGCGGCGGTCAGCCCGCGTGCGGCCGTGACGGCGTTGGGCGAAATAGTCGCGTTGGCAGGCCACATCTTTTGGGCCGATGATTTGCGAGTAATTGATCTTGCGAGTTTCAGCAGCAGCGCCTTGGTGGGACACCGACAAGTCACTGACGCCTATCTCATCGAATTGGCGAAACGTCACAAGGGTAAGGTCGCCACACTTGATGCCGGATTAGCGGACTTGTTGCCGCAGGCGGAGCGAGCACGCTACGTAGCCAACATTGGTAACACCTGAAACGCGGCACTCTCTCTCTCAGGCTCACATTCCCTCTCCCCTCGTGGGAGAGGGTGGCCGGCAGGCCGGGAGAGGGAGCGCGCCACTTGCGTATAGGCAAAATTGAAATTGACTTTGATTGTTGTCAGGAAGTGAAGATGCGATTCAATCAAATAAGATGCCACACCTTTTTCTGTTTGTTTCTTGCATGCGCTTTCAACTTCCAAGCGTGTGATGCCTCACCCTTCGACGAAAAATTTGCGGTCGTATTGATAGATCGCCAAACCGAAAACCAAATTGGTGGCTTTCCCAGCCGCCAGATATTCGCGCAACTCATCGACCGCATCGCCGCCGCCAAACCGAAGAGCATCGTTCTGAAATTTTTTCTCGATATCGAGGGCAAGGAATTTGATAGTGCATTGCTCGCCGAATCCATCGGCAAAACGCGCGTCGTTCTCCAGGCCACGCTAAACAAAGAACCGCCCACCAGCAAAATATTGGAAGAGCGATTTTTCTTCAAAGACTCAATCGCCCCACATAAGCCCGTTCTCGCCAGTAGTGAAGGCTGGCTGCCGTTAAAGCGCTTCACCGTCAAGTCAACCAAAGTGTGCTTCGCAGATGCCGTGACACCCGAGCGGGTGCCCCTCATCGAAATATTTTAAGCGCGTCCGGTCGAGAGCCTGTATGCGTGCGCATTGGCCGAGGCATTTGGAGACGGCAAGACAGGGCTAACAAGCCATCGCGCGATGTTCGGCACGCATATTCTCGCGTTGGATGATGCGGCAGAAGTTCGTATCGGACTCGCGAACGTAAGTTTGCCCGCCCACATTTCTGCACGGCAACTTTTGGACGGCACCGTCGCCGACCATTCGCTTGCTGGCAAAGTGGTGATCCTCGCGTATACCGGCAGCCGCTCGCCGACACTCAATGTGCGCGGTGCAACCGTGATGACGCATCAAGTATTCCTGGCGCAGTTGCGGGAGTTGGTGGGGATCCTGCGACGACCGTAGATTGACGAGATTTTGCGCTTGCGGTTTCCGGCTAAGTCGAGCCGCGATCCATGGTACGCAATGCGTGACATATGACCGCGTGTGTAATGTTAATTGGTGTCTGACCCTCATGGCACTCGGTTAAGGTTTCTCTGCGCAACAATTTGGTCACGCGCCACTTGGCGCGGTACGGTTAACAGGGGAAGGTTTTTCGGTCGTCGCTTCTTTGCGCGGGGTTCGATCCGGTCGGGGCGATGCGGCAGTTGCAGGGTGGCTATGCGGGCGGTCACGGTCGCAACCAAGGTGCGCATTGCATCGCCCGATGTTCGGCGAAGCTGATCGGCAAATGCACTCAGCAGACGCTTGGCTCCGGTAAAGCTCAGCACCCGTGGCAGGACATCGGCGAGCAATGCGGCCCTCGCCATCGCCCAGCGCACCAGATTGTAGGCCAGGGAATAAACCGCAATCTCCTTCTCGATCATCGGCTGCGATTTGCAACGCAGCACATCCATCTCCAGCGTGGCCTTGATGGTGCGGAAATCTACCTCTATATTCCAGCGCATCTTGTAGAGCGAGGCAAGCGCGCCGGGCGCGACGATCTTCGGATCGAGCAACGTCGTGACCAGAATGCGTCCGTTCACTTCTACTTCACGCATCGTGATGAATTCCGGGTAGCGGGTGTAATCTTCCGCGCTCATCGCCTTTGGCTTTGGCGGTCGCGGCCATCGCACGATATGGTCGTTCTTGCCAATTCGTTGACCACGTCTGAAGTCGGTAATGCGTTTGCCGTGCTGCGCCATCACCACATCGGCGCGTCGGCGAACCGCGCCCTCAATGATCCACCAAGTTGCCAACAGCGCATCGGCCAGCAGGACATCGCCGGTATTGAGATGGTCGAGCATGTTTCCCAACAGGGTTTGCTCGCCCGTGCCCTTGCCTTCGCAGGCGACGACCTGATAGCCGAGCATCGCGCCGCTGGCCAAACCGATGAGTGCGCCAATACGGGCAATGGGGAACCCTAATCCCGGTTTCTGTTCGTGGCTTTGCGGGTAGGCTTTCTGATTGCTCGCGGTGTCGGGCATCGATACGATGGTGCCGTCGAACAATTTGACGCTTCGTCCTTGCCACCGCCAATGCGCCGGGGCCAACGCTTCCAGTTGTGCGCCCAGTGCGCTGCCCAGCGCGACCGGCATCTCGAGCGGCAATCGCTGCCGGGCATCGCAGTAGGAGCCGGTCGTAAGGGCGCTTTCTGATTGACCTTGTGCAATACGTTCCGATAGAC
>JANOKK010000754.1:0-3750 GCA_031419255.1 Betaproteobacteria bacterium | reverse complement strand
GAAGTCGATCAGGTCGATCGTTGCGTTGTTGGCAGCGCCGAACAGACCACCGGTACCAACGCGCAGGAACAACACCTTTGGGATTGTGATGCGGAAGTCCAGACGCGCGGTTGCGTTCAATGCGCCGGCGCCGGTCTGGGTGGAGGATTCTGCACGAGCCAGCATCGGCGAAGCGACGGCGGCAATCGTAGCAACAGCAATGAGCGACTTCGTGAATGCGGTTTTCATTTGGATTCCTTGGGGGTAAGCGGAAATTAAAATTAAGATGCGGTTGAATTCGACTGAGCGGAGTATTTCACGGCCCCCAATAAGCTTTAGTGAGCGAATTCACTAATTGGTGTCAAACATTGTGACTTCAACGCAAAACAAATTACACCTGCAACATTGGCGTGGCGGTAGTGTTTCAGTTATTACAATTCAAATCGCAAAATGGTAACGTTGTCTATACATATCAATGAGTTACTGATATTTAGACGAAATAAGACACACGCGATGGGGTAATCGCTAAATACGAGGCGAAATGTGGCGGGGATTTTGAAAAGCAGGCGGAATTGTTGGCGTTACAGTGCGTGCGTCGAGGCATGCATACAGGCAACTTAATCTATTTTTCAATCATTAGCGCTGTCATCCTGAGCGAAGAGAAGGATCTCGTCATGACAAGGTCCTTCTCTTCGCTCAGGATGACATTGCACCATTGAAAAGGAATTGGAATTTATTGATGCGGGCAACGTTGGTTTGCAGCTAGCGCGAGAAATCTATTTCACGCGCGCGAATTCTAACGGCAGGAGAGAATCAGGCTCTGCGCATCTGCCCGACGATTGAAATCAATGCGACGCCAATCATGGCAAGAAAAATCGCAAAACAAACCATCGACCATTGCGGCACATGCAGCCCCAATATCGGCGGGAAAACATCTGCGCAGCCGCCATTGGCGAACAAGTATTCCGGCCACCAATTCGCCGACGGCAATCCATTGACAAATACACCAACCGGATCCGCCAGGCACGAATTCATCGATGCGCCTTTGTTGACTTGCCAGATGGCGAGGGCCAAACCGAGCGCACTTATCGCGTCGGCGATGACGGCGTAAATCAACATGCCGATGCGTCGAGGGCCGTGCATGGCGGCCAACAGGCAGACGATGGCCAATGCCATGTAAACATAGCGTTGCAAGATGCATAGCGGACAGGGCTGTTGCTTGCCTGGACCGTATTGCAGATACCACGCCATCGCAAGTACGGCGATACAGATAAAACCGATGAGCGCAAGAATAACGCGCGGTGAGATTTTTATTGGCATGGGTTATGGACGCTAGGCCAGTACGCGAAGTTCCCGCGATAGCACCGACAACATCGCGAGATCGCAGTTGCGTACCGATTTAAGGTCCGCCATCACTTCGCGCATGCGTGCGAGCGCCTTGCCGTGATGCACTTCCCAGGCTTCAATCAGATGCGCGGCGTCTTCACTGGATGATGCCTTGGCCTGTTTGGCAAGCCCCAGCACACCGAACGCCAATTGACGTTGCAGATTCGCCAAATCGTCGCGCATCGCGGCGCGCGCCATGGCGCGCCAGTGCGTATCGGCGGGCAGCGCCGCGACTTGCCCCGCGATCCAGCGCATATCGAGCTTTCCGACCAGCGCGAAATACACTTGCGCGGCCAACTCGACCGGGCGTTTCAATTCCTGCGCGCACTCGACAATATCCAGCACGGAATACATCGCGTCCAACCGCGCAATCTCGCCCGCGAGCGCCGCCGGCACGCCTTGGCCAACGAGACGCGACTGCACGACATTGAGCGCGGCCAAATCTTCTGGTGAAAGAAATTCCGGCAGGCGTTTACCGACGGTGGCAACACCCGGTGCAAACAGTTTCAGCACTTCTGCAATGGCCACGCGCTCGGAACGGCGACGCAGGAACCAGAGCGTTGCACGCACCACCAGACGGCCGGTGTCGATGAGCATTTCAGATTGCGTTGCCGAGGGCACCTTGTTGTCAAGTGCGTCGATCGCCGACCACATATCGCCAACGCGAAAAATATCGCGCGCCAGAATGAAGCAGCGCACCACCTCGGCCGACGTGGCACCGGTCTCTTCGCGCAGCCGATGCACGAACACGCTGCCGGTACGATTGACGGTCGCGTTGGCGACGGCGGTGGCGATAATTTCACGCTTCAGCGGGTGCTTTGGCATGATATCGGCGAAGCGCTTTTGCAGCGCGGTCGGAAAATATTCGACCAACGCACGCGCGACGTATTCGTCGTCGATCAGGTTCGATGCGACCAGTTCATCGAATAATTCCATTTTGCTGTACGCAAGCAGTACCGCGCGCTCGGGTGAGGTCAATCCTCGATTGTTCGCCTTGCGCTCGGCCAGTTCTTCGTCGCCCGGCAAATATTCGATCTTGCGGTTCAAGCGCCCGGCTTTTTCCTGGTGGCGCATGAAACGCGTTTGCGCATCGAGCATTTTTTCTGCGCGTAAACCGGAAACCGCCAGCGATTGCGTCTGAAAGTAATTGTCCTGCAACACCAATTGGCCGACTTCATCGGTCATTTCGGCGAGCAGGGCGTTGCGATCAGCTTCTTTCAGCTTGCCTTCGTCGATCGCCGCACTCAACAGGATTTTGATATTGACTTCATGATCCGAACAATCCACACCAGCCGAATTGTCGATCGCATCGGTGCAAATGCGACCGCCGCTCAATTCAAATTCCACGCGGCCAAGTTGGGTGAAGCCAAGGTTGCCGCCTTCGGCCACCACTTTGCAACGGAGTTCGTTACCATTGATGCGCAGTGCGTCGGTGGCGCGGTCGCCGACATCGGTATGCGATTGCGTACTCGCTTTCACATAAGTGCCGATGCCACCGTTGTAGAAAAGATCGACCGGCGCTTTCAGAATCGCGCGCATCAATTCCACCGGCGTCATGGATTCGATCGCGGCATCGATGCCCAGCGATTGTTTGACTTCCGGTGTGAGGGCAATCGATTTGGCACCGCGCGGATGGATGCCGCCGCCTTTGGATATCAGCGATAGGTTGAAATCCTCCCAACTGGAGCGCGGCAAATTGAACATGCGTTCGCGTTCCGCAAAGGTCTTGGCGGCGTCCGGATTCGGGTCGAGAAAGATATGCCGGTGGTCGAACGCGGCAACCAGCCGGATGTGTTTCGACAGCAGCATGCCATTGCCAAACACATCGCCCGACATGTCGCCCACGCCGCAGACCGTGAAATCGGTGGTCTGGGTGTTGATGTTCATTTCGCGAAAATGTCGCTTGACGCTTTCCCACGCGCCTTTCGCGGTGATACCCATTTTCTTGTGGTCGTATCCGGCCGAGCCGCCCGATGCAAACGCGTCCGCGAGCCAATGGCCGTACTCGATGCTGATCGCATTCGCGTAATCGGAAAATGTCGCCGTGCCTTTGTCAGCGGCCACCACCAGATACGCGTCGTCCGCATCGTGGCGCACTACTCTGATTGGCGGCACGACCTTGCCTTTGACGAGGTTATCCGTGACATCCAGCAGGCCGCGCAAGAATGTCTGATAGCAGGCGATGCCTTCTTTCAAATACGCCTCGCGGTCACTTGACGGAGGTGCCGCTTTCAACACAAACCCGCCCTTCGAGCCCACCGGCACGATGACCGCGTTTTTGACCATCTGCGCTTTCATCAGGCCTAACACTTCAGTGCGAAAATCCTCCGGGCGATCCGACCAGCGCAGCCCACCGCGCGCAACCTTGCCGCCGCGCAAATGTAT
>JANOKK010000753.1:0-2723 GCA_031419255.1 Betaproteobacteria bacterium | reverse complement strand
TTCAAATTTTTTACACCCGCGCAAATCGAGCCGTCACTTTATGGCCGCACGCTGACCATGAACGGCGTTTCAAAAGCGTATTGCATGACCGGCTGGCGCATCGGCTATGCGGGTGGCCCGGAGATGCTGATCAAGGCAATGGGCGACGTGCAATCGCAATCCACGTCGAACCCCTCCTCTATCGGTCAGGCGGCAGCCGTGGAAGCGTTAAACGGCCCGCAGGATTTCATTGCGAAGAACAACGCTGAATTCAAGAAGCGTCGTGACCTCGTCGTGAAAATGTTGAATCAGGCGCAAGGACTTCACTGCCATACACCGGAAGGTGCCTTCTACGTCTACCCCAGTTGCGCGGCCTTGATCGGTGCCACCACGCAATCGGGTGCCATCATCAAGAACGATGAAGACGTGATCAATTATTTGCTCGATTCGCAAGGCATCGCAGTGGTTCATGGCGCGGCGTTCGGGCTGTCGCCACACTTTCGGGTGTCGTATGCAGCCTCGACGGAGTTACTGGAGCAGGCGTGTACACGGATTCAGAAGGCTTGTTCCGAGTTGACATTGAAGCAGGCGATGGCGGCCTGAAATTCGCGCTGTCGTTGGCATGAAAAGGCCCGCATCCAGCGGGCTTTTTTTCGGCCAAGCGCTTTTCACAAAGTTGCAATAGTTCTCCGGCATGATCTTGCCAGAGCGAGGAATTGTCTTGGTTTTGCATATTGTTGACAATCTGCAAACCCAAGTTCATACTCTGGCCGACATTACCTTTGCCCGCCGATCCGCCGGAGCACCGCTTTGCAGCCCCCTTCTCAAAAACATCCGCCCGCCAAAGAAACCATCGGTATCCTGCGCGAGAATTCGCTTTCGATGCTGGCGCACCACGAATTGAAACGCCGCATCATCGCCGGCGAATTCGCGGCGGGCGCCAAGCTGAATGAAGCGGAGATCGCACTGGCACTCGGCGTCTCGCGCGGACCGGTACGCGAGGCATTTCTGGCGCTCGATCAGGCAGGCCTGGTACGCGTTGAGAAAAACCGTGGCGTGTTCGTGCGGGAAATTTCGCTCGAAGAAGCCGACGAAATTTACGAAGTTCGCGCGGCCCTCGAAGGCATGATTGGCCGGCTTGCCGCGCGTCATATCGGCGGCGATGAAATCGCGCAGTTGCGCGGCATCGTCAAGAAAATGGTGGCGCTCGACAAAACCCGCAAGGCGGGCGCGTATTTTTTGCTCAACGTCGAATTTCATGATCTGCTTGCCCGCGCGGCACGCAACAAGGCGATGCTGGTCAATTACCGGCGCGTCATCAATGAACTCGACCTCTATCGCCGCGAAACCATCACACGCAGCACCGAAAATATTCCGATTTCCACGCTTGAGCATGTCGCCATCGTTGAGGCCGTCGCGGCGCGAGACGAAAAACGCGCGGCCACGCTGATGTTTGACCATGTCATGCAAAGCCGCGAGCGTTTGCATTGCGTACTCCAGAAACCGCCGGTGCGCGCAAAACGCGACGGTTGATACTTTCACCCTCACACGAGACTTCACACTCATGACATCCGCAAAACAACCCGTCACGGTCAATAACGTTTCATTTCGCTGGCCGCTGCGCCCAGTCGTGGTGGTTTGCATCGACGGTGGCGACCCAGCTTATCTGCGACAATTTCTCGCCGACGGTACGATCCCGAACATCGCAAAATTCATGCAACAAGGTTTCAGCACGATCGCCGACGGGACGATGCCCTCGTTCACCTGCCCCAACAATATGTCGATCATCACCGGCACGCCAACCTCGGCGCACGGTATCTCCGGCAATTACTACCTGGATACGGCAACCGGGCAGCCGGTCGTAATGACCGGCCCCGAGCTGTTGCGCGGCGATACCATCATTTCTAAATTTGCGGCGGCCGGCGCGCGCGTGGTCACCATTACCGCGAAGGACAAATTGCGCCGCCAACTGGGAAAAAATCTGGATATCTCGAAGGGCCACGTCTCGTTCTCTTCCGAATTCGCGCATAAATGCACGCTCGCCGAAAATGGCATCGACAACGTGCTTGAGTTTGTCGGCATGGCGCAACCGGACATGTATTCGATGGAGTTATCGCTGTTTGTGCTCGAAGCCGGCATCAAATTGCTGGAGCAACGCCGACCGGATTTGCTGTATCTCTCGCTCACCGATTGGGTGCAACACAAATACGCGCCAGACGAATCCGAGGCGCGCCGATTTTATCAGGAACTCGACAACCGCTTCGGCCGTCTTGCCGCGCAGGACATAACGCTTGCACTCACCGCCGACCACGGTATGAGCGACAAGAGCAATGCGGCGGGTGAACCGAACGTGATTTGGCTACAGGATATTCTCGATGCCAAATTCGGCAAAGGCGATACAAGAGTCATCTGCCCGATCACGGATGCCTTTGTCGCGCACCATGGCGCGCTGGGTGGCTTCGTACGCGTGTGGTGCCGCGGCAACGCCACACCGAAAGAAATTATCGACGTCATTCGCGGCATCGACGGCATCGAATCGGTGATGGACAAAGCCACCGTGTGTGCGACGTTCGACATGCCGCCAGATCGCGAAGGCGATGTCGCCGTGATTTCACGTCAGGATGTGTGCATCGGTGCCTCGCAGTCCGATCACGATTTGGTCGGCCTGAAAGGGCATCGCCTGCGTACGCACGGTGGTACATCGGAGGCCAAGGTGCCGTTCATCTTGAATCGACCGTTGAATG
>JANOKK010000752.1:0-6551 GCA_031419255.1 Betaproteobacteria bacterium | reverse complement strand
ATGCGCCGCAGCCTGCAAAAAGCGATTTCATTGATCGACTCTTGATTTACCGGGAACGCAGGTCATGCCGATAAACATTCCCAGCCTTCCGGCAGGGCACGTCATCAACGAATACCGCTTCGACAAGCTGTTGGGTGTAGGCGGATTCGGCCTCACTTATTTGGCGACCGATCAGAATCTCGATTTGCCGGTGGCGATCAAGGAGTATCTGCCGGCCGATATCGCGTTGCGTGACGGTGATTCGTCGATCCGGCCTTCCAGCCCGGAAAACGGCGAAACGTTTCAGTGGGGGCTCACGCGCTTTCTCGATGAGGCGCGTACGCTGGCGACGTTTCGGCATCCAAACATTGTGCGGGTGATGCGTTATTTCAAAGCCAACGCGACCGCCTACATGGTGATGGAATTCGTGCAGGGTGCGTCGCTGACGGATTGGATCAAGACGCGTCGTCCGCTGCCGCAGGCGGCCATGGAAAAAATTATCTTGCCATTGGTAGAAGGGCTGGGAGTCATTCATCAAAGCAGTTATTTGCACCGCGACGTGAAGCCCGGCAACATTTATATTCGTCAGGATGGCAGCCCTGTGTTGCTGGATTTCGGTGCCGCGCGTTCGACGGCAGGTGGTCGCGATTTGACAGCGGTGGTGAGCCCCGGTTATGCGCCGGTCGAGCAATACAGCGAATCGAGTGTGCAAGGCCCGTGGACCGATTTGTATGCCGTTGGCGGCGTGATGTACTGGATAGTCACGGGAAACAAGCCGGTGGACGCCACGGCGCGGCTACGAAATGATCCGCAGGTTCCCGCGCGGGTGGCGGGCGATCGCTCTATTTATACCGGCGCGTTTCTCGCCAACATAGATTGGGCGCTGAATCCGGACGAGCGCATGCGGCCACAGTCCAGCGCAGAATTTCTGGCACTGCTTGGCGGCGCCCCGACACCGACGAAGCCGAGCGATCCCGATCGAACCCGCACATTGCCTTTGTCTGCGCTCAGCGGCGCGGGTTTGACACCGAGTATTGAAAGCCCTTCGCAACCCGGAACTCAGTCGACATGGGGTGGCGCGAATGCCATCGATCCTTCGCAACTAAAAGATGTCGAGAACGAACTCGCCAAACACATTGGCCCACTGGCGTCCGTGCTGGTGAAAAAGGCCGCGAAAAAACATGCAACGCTGGATGCCGTGATCGACGCCGTTGCCACCGAGATCGATGATGAGGCCGAGCGCGCGGCGTTTTCAAAGAAGGCGCGTGGCACCACCAACACACAGCCGCCGACGTCGCCGTCACGGCGATTGAGCCAGACCGAAATCGCCACGCAAGTTGCGGCGGAGCGATTCGATATGTCCATTCTGGATCGCGCCGAAAAGCGCCTCGCGCAACATATTGGCGCGGTTGCAAGAGTGGTCGTGAAGCGCGCAGCGATTAAGGCGCGCGACGAAGGTGAACTGTATTTGCTGATCGCGGATGAAATCGAGGATCCGGCTGATCGCAAGGCGTTTATTAAGAAAGCGATTTCGGTGTCGGGAAAAAGCTAGGGAGGGTAGAATTACGCTGGTTTGAAATGCGACGGGAATCAAACAGTCACGGTAAGCCTTCGCAGCTGATCAATTTCTTCTTCCGAATACCCGACCTCCCGCAATAGCTCGCTGGAATGTTGTCCCATCGTCGGTGCCGCGAATGGTGCGGGACCCGGCGTGCCGCTGAACTTGATTGCTTTGGTGAATCCCTGATAGGTGCCGACCACCGGATGCGCGAGTGTCGTGACCATTTCTTCTGCCAACACTTGCAGATGATCGAACATTTCGCCAATGCCACGCGCCGCTGCGCACGGTACCGCTTCGCCGAAAATCGCTTCCCATTCAAGCGCCGTATGCGCCTGCAACGCGGCATGAAGTTTCGGCAGAATTTCCTTCGCGTTTGCGGCGCGCAAACGCAGCGTGGCGTAGCGTGGATCCTTACTCAATTCCGGCAACCCGACTTTTTCGCACAGGGCTTGCCAGAAATGCGGCGTATTGGCCGAAAAATAAATGAATCCCTCGCGCGCAGGATGCATGCCGGTGACACCGCCCGATCGCATGTCGCGCCCGATGTTTCTATCTTCGCCCTCGGCCCAAACCAGTCGTGCCGATTGCATCGCCAATGCGCTTCGCAATAGCGAAATGCCAACGTATTGCCCCCGACCCGAGCGCTCGCGTTCAAACAATGCCGCCGATACGCCGCTCGCGACCATCGCCGCCGCGTAGTAATCGACGACCGAACCATAAACAATTTCCGGCGGCCCACCGGCTTTGCCCTGCAAAGCGCAAATGCCCGTCATCGACTGTAATACCTGATCGTAGCCGGCGTTGTCTTTCATGGGTCCGGTCTCGCCATAGCCATTGACGACGCAATAGATCAGCCGAGGATGTGTTGCCTTGAAGCGTTCGTAATCAATGCCAAGCCGGGGTGCTACCGACGGGCGGAAGTTATGCACGAGCACATCGGCTGACGCCAACAATTTCAACAACACTGCCATGCCTTCGGGCCGTTTCAAATCCAGTACCAGACCGCGTTTGCTGCGATTGATACCTAAAAACGCGCGGCTCTCGGATGCCAGTGTGGACGGATACTTGCGCAGATTGTCGCCGGACGGCGGTTCGATTTTGATGACATCGGCCCCCATGTCGGCGAGCAACGTACAACCGTAAGGGCCCGCGATGTAGGCGCTCAAATCGAGCACGCGCACGCCGGTCAACGGCCCCTTCACTGGTGCATGATCAGTGGCGTCAATTTGCGTCATTGTCGTCAGCGCTTCTCGATCAACCGTTGAATGGGCATACGGATTTCCTTGATCAGTCGCCGATGCGTTGCAATTGCCGCGCGATCGCCACGATCGCCTCTGCTCGGCGGATAAATGGCGCATCGATCATTTTTCCATCGACGACCATTGCGCCGACACCCTCAGCCGCCGCACGGCGAGCCGCGTCGAGCACCTTGAGGGCGTGCGCAAGTTCCGCCTCGGTGGGGCGGAACACGTCATTGGCGAGTGCGACCTGGCTGGGATGGATGCAACTTTTTCCCCGAAAGCCCAGCCGCCGCGCCACCTCCGCTTCAGCGCGATAACCAACAGCGTCGCTCACATTTGGGTAGGCACCGTCAAAAGCGAACACGCCGGCCGTGCCCGCCGCCACGCGCATGGAAAACATTGCAGCGTGAACATTGGCGGCATCCATGCGCTCGATGCCCAGCGGCTCAAACAAGTCGGCATATCCTAACTGCAATCCGGCCACGCGCGGATGCGCTGCGCCGATTTTCGCGGCGTTGCGCAACGCGTTGGCAGTCTCGATGTTGGCGAGCAGCGCGATCGGTGCGCCGACACCATTGGCGGCCTCGCTACGCACCAAAGTCGCGACGGTTGCCAGAATATCCTCGGCTGACTCGGGCTTCGGCAGATTGAGCAAGGCCAACGTGGACTGCGCGACGGCGGCGACATCTGCCTCGAAATGAGGCGTATCCATCGCGTTGACACGCACGATCAACAGCTTCTTCGTGGCACGCGCCTCATCGGATCGCAGGAAATTCCGCACCGCGATCCGCGCGTCGTCCTTGCGGCTCTCGACGACCGAATCTTCCAGATCAAAGGAAACGGCGTCGGCCTCGCCTGCGAGCGCCTTCAGGAAAAGCTCAGGGCGGGAAGCGGGAACGAATAGTTTGCTGCGCAGGATGGCGTTATTCAATGTCATCAAGTCTTTGAAAATTCAATAGATATAATTTCTGTCTGAAGGTATATTCAAACAACACTTTTTATTGCTTTCAGCATACGCGCAATGGATACCCAATTCCTGAACACCTTTGTCACTGTCGTCGATTGCGGTTCGATGGCGGCGGCCGCGCGTCGGCTCAACATTACGCCGGCAACCGTTGCCCAGCAAATTCATACGCTTGAACGCGAGATTGCGGCCCCACTGATTGCCCGTGCCGGACGTACGGTCAGTGTCACCGAAGCGGGTGCGCGCATCCTCGAGCGCGCGCGCAATCTGTTGCGCGATGTCGGCGATCTGCACACCGTTGCCAACGATGAAGTCACCGCCGGCGAATTGCGGCTGGGCGCAGGCATCAACGCGCTTACCGGAATGATGCCGGACATTCTCGCGTTGATGGTGGCGCGTTATCCGCGCATCAATGTTTACGTTGAGCGCAGCACGTCGGTCGAAATGTATCCAATGGTCGAGAGTGGTGTGCTCGATGCCGCCATCGTGATGAAGGGGCCGTTCGCGTTGTCGAAGCGTATTGGTTGGCAATTGCTGCGCGAGGAACCGTTGGTGGTATTGGCACCTGAAAGCATGTCCGGTCGCGATCCCCACGAATTGCTCGCGAACGAGCCATTCATTCGCTATGATCGGAATCACTGGGGCGGCCATCATGCAGATCAGTATTTGCGCACCGTCGGCATCACACCGCACGAGCGTTTTGAACTCAACGCATTGAATGCCATTGCCGTGATGGTTGATCGCGGACTAGGTGTTTCGCTGGTGCCGGATTGGACAAGACCGTGGCCGGAGGGATTGCGCCTGGTGAAACTCGGATTGCCGCGCGCATTCGAGCCGAACCGGATCGGTATCATCTGGTCGCGCTCGACGATTCGGATCCGTCTCGTGAAAGCCTTCATACAGGAAGCCCAGAACGCGGCGAACGCATTGATATTGCGGCACCGCGGGTAGGGAAGCGCCGATCTATTCCCTCGCGGTGTGCGCATCCGTGCTTTGGGCGGTCTGCGGCGTTGCAAATCCTCGCCATAGCGGTGCGCAGCCTGCCCCGGCAGGTATTAAGCCGGGGACTCCGATTTGCGCCTGGCAGCCCATCCCAAATCACGGCGCGCACCCTCGCGGGGAATAGATCGGCGCTTCCCCTAAACATCGGCAAAATCATTGTCGTCTGCGATTGAATTGGCCGCTTGCCATTTGGCGGCCGATTCAGGCGTCACCTGCATCCAGGTAAGCCGCCACGCGCCATCCTCGCGACCGCCCGCCTCATAGTAGGGATGAAAAACCAGCGGCGAGCGATCGGCGAGATTTAGTCGTATCGCGGGTCCGTCAAATCCTTGCGGGACCTCGAGCAATTCGAGAACTCTGGTGCGGTCGTGGGATGGGAGACAAATCGTTTCCGTCATCTTGAAGCCGTCGATCAATCCGGTGGCATAAACCAGCGGCCCCCGGCATATCGCCAAATAATCCGCACGCATGACTTCCTGCTCTATTGGTGCACGATCCGGGCCAGTTGACTCTTGCACACTGCGGCTCGCCTGCCAATGAATCACGGGTGTCATCGGCAATTGCAGTGTGATTATGTCTCCACCTCGCCAATTCCGCTCAACCACGGCGTAGGTTCCGGGCAGCAGCGGCTGTTTCGCCTCGACGCCGTTAATTTGCAGTGTTACGTTGTCCGCCCACGAGGGAATGCGCAGCAAGATAGAAAACACGCGCGGAATTTCGGGCGAAACAATGATGCGGATTTGGCCGTCAAAGGGGTAGCGTGTGATCTGATCAAGCGTGACGACACCCGCCGCGAAGGTCGATATCTCAGCCCGGCTTGGGCCGTAAATGTTGACGAGCAGTTCCTCTTTTTCGTTCAGGCTATACGCCATCGCAGGCAACTCCTCCAACGCCATCGCACCACTCGATTTGCAGCAGCGCCAGTAGGTGGTGAATACGCGCTTGCCATTGGGAAACGAGTAATAGCACCAGTCTTCACCGTTCGGCGCACATGCACCCAGCAAGTCATTGAACGCGGCGCGCTCAATCTCCTCCGCATACTTCGCTTCGCCGCTGATGGCGTGCAACTCCCGATTCAGTTGAATCCACGACATGGTTGAACAGGTTTCAACATAGCCGTGTGGGCTGAAGACACTTTGGTGATTGAATATTTCGCGAGACCGTAAACCAACCCCGCCCCATGGGCCACCGCCCAGGGTCAGGTGATGGGTGCGAATGGAGGCCCACAGGTTTTCAACCGCACGCAGATATTGCGCGTTGCCGGTGGCTTTGTGCAGCTTTGCAAGCCCGACCAGATTCCAGCAAAGCTGATAGGCCTTGCCGGTGGAAATCTCGGCGGCATCGACGCCAGCCAGCGCCTGATCCAATAATCCCAGACCCGCATGCCGGTTCGCCTGATCCAGAATGAGCATGGCCAAATCAAGATATTTCCGATCCCCCGCCGCCGCATGTAAATCCATCGCGGCATCCAGCAATACCGTTGCCGACATCCCATGATGCAATCCCAGCTCGGTGATTTTTATTTTGCCGTCGGATAGCGTTTGCCAGCACAAATCACCGATCTGTCGCGCGGCGTCAAGATACGTCGGATTGGGAAATGCTTTGTATGTTTCCAGCAACCCCAGAATCAGACAAGCGTGATTCCAGATATCCCAGGTGCGCTTTGCGGGTGCGCCGTTCCAGGTCTGTGGTCCTGGCAACTGCTTCTCCATGAAACGAGCGCTTGGGGCATAGGTTCCAAGGTATCCATCCGTATCCTGCAGGCTCACCAGATAGTCGGCCACTCGTTGAACGCTTGTCGAGA
>JANOKK010000751.1:0-1229 GCA_031419255.1 Betaproteobacteria bacterium | reverse complement strand
CAACAAGCCATCGCGCGCGAAGGTGGTGGCTGGGCGATGTCGCAGGTCGCCGCCTATGGAAAACTCGCCGGCGACGAATTGATGGCTCTCGGCTTCACGGCCAACGAAAACAAGCCGGTCTTCAAACCTTTCGATCGATACGGCCATCGCATCGACCAAGTGGAATTTCATCCCGCCTACCACCGCTTGATGGAAGTCGGTATCGCGCATGGCATCACCGGCTTCGCGTGGCGGCATGCGGACACGCCCGGTGCGCATGTTGCGCGCGCAGCGCTGATGTATTTACATTGTCAGGCCGAGCAAGGTACGTGTTGCCCGATGACGATGACATATGCCGCAGTGCCGGTGTTTCAACACGCGCCGCAACTCGCCAGCACGTGGCTGCCGCGCGTGACCGCAGACGAATACGATGCGCGCTCAATCCCCGCGTGGGAAAAGCGTGGCAACACGATTGGTATGGGCATGACCGAAAAGCAAGGCGGCTCGGATGTGCGCGCCAACACCACGCGCGCGCGTCCGCTAGAAACGGGCGGGGCGAATCCACTCTATGAATTGATCGGCCACAAATGGTTTTTCTCGGCACCCATGTGCGATGCGTTTCTGGTGCTGGCGCAGGCGGAGCGCGGCATTTCGTGTTTTCTGCTGCCGCGTTTCCACCCTGGCGGTGGGCCCGACGGCGAACGCAATGCGATCCGCATTCAACGCCTGAAAGACAAACTTGGCGATTGGAGCAACGCGAGTGCGGAAGTCGAATTCCACGGCGCGCAGGCATGGTTGGTCGGCGAGGAAGGCCGTGGTGTGGCGACGATTCTGGAGATGGTCGCCTTGACGCGGCAAGATTGCATGATCGGCTCGGCCGCGATCATGCGTCAGGCGCTCGTGCAGGCAATCCATCACGCGCGCCACCGCAAGGCGTTCGGAAAATGTTTGATCGAACAACCGCTGATGCAAAACGTGCTGGCCGATTTGGCGCTGGAATCCGAGGCGGCGCTCGCGCTCACCCTGCGCGTGGCGCGCGCGGTCGATGCATCGCCGCGCGATCCGACCGAGGCCGCATTCGCGCGCATTGCCACCGCGATTGGCAAGTATTGGGTGTGCAAGCGCTGCCCGCCGTTTGTGAATGAAGCGCAGGAGTGTCTGGGTGGCGCGGGTTACGTCGAAGAATCGATTATGCCGAGACTGTATCGGCAGGCACCGCTCAATGGAATCTGGGAAGGCAGCGGCAATAT
>JANOKK010000750.1:0-1780 GCA_031419255.1 Betaproteobacteria bacterium | reverse complement strand
GATCACCGGCGACGCCACCGATCGGAATGCCCGCCGGCAGTCCTTCGCAACAGGTTTCGCCAATCACTTCGCTGGAACTGACAATTCTCGGCAGAACTTCGCGCGGAATGTCCATTAGCGCCAGCAACTCATCGTCCCAATCGAGTTTGTGGATATCGAATAGCATCGTGCGCGATGCATTTGATACGTCGGTGGCATGCACCTTGCCTTGAGTGAGATTCCATATAAGCCAACTATCGACTGTGCCAAACGCCAATTCACCTCGAGACGCGCGTTTTCGCGCGTTCGGAACATGATCAAGCAGCCACTTCAATTTGGTGCCGGAAAAATAGGCGTCGACGACGAGGCCGGTTTTGTCGCGGATAAGCGCCTCGGCACCCCGTGCCTTCAACTCGTCGCAGATGTTGGCGGTGCGTCGATCCTGCCAGACGATGGCCGGGGCGATCGGCACACCGGTGGCACGATCCCAGACGATAGTGGTTTCGCGTTGATTAGTGATACCGATCGCTGCGATCTGCGGCGGATCCGCCGGATCCTTGGTCAGTCGTCGGAACCGGTCGATGGCCTCACTCGCAACCGCCAATTGAGTGCGCCAAATTTCAATAGTGTCGTGCTCGACCCATCCCGGCTGCGGAAAATGCTGGGTGAATTCACGTTGGGCGGAGGCCCGCATGTTGCCGGCATGGTCAAACAGGAGCGCGCGCGAACTGCTGGTGCCCTGATCGAGGGCGAGAATGATTTTCATGGCGGTCGTTGAGTTGATCTGACGGGAAGGGCTGACACGGCAGGATTACGTACTGTAAAATAATGGTATAAATAGTGCCGTCGCATCGTTGCGCTAATATTCTAGTCTGCAAGATGATGTATATGGCAACAAGTTAGGTAATCGCGACGAAACGGCGCGCCAACCTGACGCACCAATGTTTTTCCGGAGAATACATGGGCCTGCTCGACGACCTTAAAAAAGAGGCGGATAGCCTCAAGAATCAGGAAGCGGAGCGATCGCAGTCAATCAAAGCCAATGCGGCCGCAGTTGACCGCGCGCTTCGGAAAACTTTTCAGTACATGTATGAGTTGTTCCGACAGCTCAACGTCGTGAGACCGGCTTGTCCTCGCGCCTACGATTTACTCACGGTCGGGAAAATCGACGGATTGGTGCAGGAAAGCTACCGTATTGAGTTCCGCACGACCCAGCGCGACAACAAGGAACACTACGAAAACCTGACCGTCGTATTCAAACGCACCAAACCGGAAATATTGACCGTCAAGCGCGACGCCGAGTCAATCGAACGATTTCGTGATTTGCTGTGGCAAAACAACATGCGTTTCACGTCGGAGCCGTTCCGCAATGACCGCCGCGTGATTGTCAACGAAGTTTTCAAGATCAGTTGCGAGATCATTTGCGGAGCCGATATTGTCGGCGATTATGAAGGCGGTGTGATTCGCTTCAAGTTGAAGAATGTCGAAGATTTCGGGCCCACTGTCTATACGCTAGAGCCGGATACCGTGAACGATCACACGCTCGAAGAATTGGCGAAATTGTTCATCGGCAAGGAATCCAATTTCAAGAATTTCAATCGCCGTCCGGCGTTCAACCCCACCACGACCGGGCAGATGGGGCGCACGCCGGCGAAGCCGACGCAATACGTGGCCAACGTCGCCCCGAGCGCGCGCGAAGAAGAAGAGAAAAAAGGCGGATTGTTTGGGTCGTTGAAATCCGTGTTCAAGAAGCCGACCGAATAATCACCGAACAACGCGTGGCAATGAAAAAAGCCGCGTT
>JANOKK010000749.1:0-3716 GCA_031419255.1 Betaproteobacteria bacterium | reverse complement strand
CAAAGGGCCACGTGAACGCGATCGATTTATCCGCCGGCATGCTGGCGACCGCGGAACGGCTTGCCTCAATTGATACCGCCGGAACACGAATTACCTGGCAAAGCATGGACGCTGAGGGGCTTGAATTTAGCGACAACACTTTTGATGTTGTCTTGTCTTTGTTCGCGTTATTGCACTTTCCCAATCCACTCGCGGCCTTGCGCGAAATGCGGCGAGTACTAAAGCCGGATCAGCCGCTCGTCCTCGCGGTGGGTAGCAGCCCCTCCATGTCCACCTTTACCGGCTGGAGGCATGCGCTGCAAATGCTGCCAACGTTGTTGCGCAGGCGCGTGGGTCGCGAGTTGCCGGCACCCGCATTTCTGGACACGATGGTTGAAAAATACCTGCCGCACAGTCATGCTGACGAACAATCCGCATTGGCCGGCCACGGACACGGGCGGGTTGATCCCGTGCAGGAACTGGCACGTCAGGCGGGCTTTAACGATATTTCCACGGAATGGGTTGGGTACAATCACCCAATTGCAACGGCAGAAGAATTCTGGGAATTGCAACGAACTTTTTCCAGCCTCGCGAGAAAGCGCATCAACGAGGCACCACCGGGCAAGGTAGATGAAATGCGAGAAGCCTTCATGGCAACCTGTCAACGCGTCTTGGCGGGTGGCGGCAAGCTCGTTTATCCGGTCGGCGTTCTGATTCTGCGCGCCCGAAAACCCGGCAGCAAATAATTTTTTCGCGCGGTTCGCATCTTGCGCCGGTCGCATGGAGAACATTTGATGAGCAGAATGCGAACAGCACTCTTCGGATTGGGCTTGGTGGTGGAAGATATCCACTTGCGCGCTTGCGCCGCATTGCCCGAACTGGAATTGGTGGCCGCCTGCGATCCACGCACCGAGCGTCGCACATGGGCCGAACAAAAAGGCGTACCTGCGACCTATCCGGATGCTTTAAGCCTGTTGGAGCGCGAGAAGCCCGAGTTGGTGATCATCGCAACGCCGCCCGACACGCACCGCGATATGTGTTTGCTGGCCCTCGCGCATGGCGCACATGTGTTATGCGAAAAACCCTTTGTCACTCGAACCGACGAAGCGGACGACGTTGTGAAGGCGGCTGCGGCAGCCGGTCGGATCGTGGCGGTCAATCACGAGTATCGCTATCTCGATATTTACATGAAAGCCAAGCAGGCGATTGATCGCGGCGAGTTCGGTCGCCCTTACCTGATTCAGGCATGGCAGCAAATGTTCCACCCGCCCTACAAGGAAACCAACTGGCGCTCGCATCTGGTTCAATCCACGCTCAATGAATTTGGCAGCCACACACTGGATCTGTTTGCCTATTTCTTCGATAGCCATGCAAACACCATCACCGTGCACACCCCCAAAGTGCGCAAGGACACCGACGCGGACGTGCTGGTGCAGGCGACGCTGCGTTATCCCAACGAATGCATGGCGACCATGCTGTTGAATCGGGTCAGTCGCGCGCCGAGGCGCTATCTGGAAATGCGCATCGACTGCGAGGAGGCATCGCTACGACTGTCCTTCGGCGGCCTCGCGCGCGCGGCGGTGGAATGGTCGGGAGAAGTCGGGCGTCCGGTGTTTCGTGCCAGTTTCGTCAAGGGTGGCGAGGCGCGCGTCGAGCAGGGCGGACGGTCGCGGATTCTCGCGGTCGACAAAGTGGAGGCGCGTCCGATGGCCACTTCCCGCGTGTTGCAAAAATTGATCGCCGATATTCGCTCGGGTCATCAATCACTCGACACCGTGAATCATGCGCGCGAATTGGCACGCACCGTCTTCGGCGGTTATGCGTCGGCGACGCGTGGGGAGACCGTCAATCTGCAAACATTTGCGCCGTGACAATTGCGCTGTCAGTAGTTGTCGCAAGCTCCAATGCGGTTGTCAGTGTCCGCGATTGTCTCGGTTGTCTGGTGCGACAGGCCGATCAGCGCATCGAGCTGATCGTGGTGGATAATTCCAGCGACGGAAGCACCGAAATCGTGCGCACTGATTTTCCACAGGTTCAATTGATGACGCGACCAAAAGACGCGCTCATCAATGAATTGTGGTCGGCGGGAATAAAAGAATGCAGCGGCACGATTGTGGCGATTACCACGGCGCATTGCATTCCGTCGAATGATTGGATTCAACAGGTGCTGGAGGGGCATTTGGCAGAGGCGGTGGGTGTTGGCGGCACCATCGATGGCGACCCTTTGAGCAGCCTGACCGATTGGGCGGTATGCTTTTGCCGCTATAACCATTTCCTGCCGCCCCTTACCGCCGGTGAGGTCGATGATATTGCCGCTGACAATGCGTCCTATAAGCGCGCGCCGCTGTTTCGGCATGAAGCGCAATGGCGCGACGGATTTTGGGAGCCGCAATTGCATCGCGCGTTGGCGCAGGAAGGGCAGGTGCTGCGGATCGCGCCGGCGATGCTGGTTCGGCATCGTCATTCCTACAATTTTTCGGGATTCATGATGCAGCGCTTTTTGCACGGCCGAAAATATGGCTCGTGGCGCGCCTCAACGTTGGGATCCGTAAAACGCGCATTGATGCTGGCTGCCTCACCAATGATTCCCTTTGTGCTGTTGCAACGCACCACCCGGCGCGTCTTGCAAAAAAGGCGAAACCGGTCGAAATTCTTCGCGGCCCTGCCAATGATTGCGGCGTTTTATATCGCATGGGCCTGTGGCGAGGCGGCGGGTTATGCAAAAGGGCTTGCGCGATGAGCGTCGCGATCCTGACCTATCATTCATTGGACGACAGCGGCTCGGTCATTTCCGTGGCACCGAAAGTGTTTGCCGCGCAAATGCAAAGTCTCGCCCTTTCAGGCAAGCGCGTAGTGAATCTGGACGAGGTCCCGCTTCTTCTCGATCTTGGAGAGTCCGCGGTGGCGATCACTTTCGACGACGGCTTTCGCAATTTTCTGGGGCATGCGGCACCCGTGCTGGCACATTACAAATTTCCGGCGACCGTCTTTCTGGTGACCGCGCATTGTGGCCGCGACAATGGCTGGCCGACGCAGCCCAAGGATGTTGCGCTTCAACCGCTTTTGACGTGGGACGAGGTCAAATCGCTGCACGCGGCCGGCATTCAATTCGGTGCGCACAGCCAAAGCCATCCCATCCTGACGCAACTGCCGCCCGATGCCGTTGAAGCGGAAATGGTGGGCAGCAAGCGCGCCGTCGAAGCGGCATTGGGTGGATCTGTTGAATCGTTCGCCTATCCCTACGGCGCGTGCGACACGCCCGTCCGAGAGCTTGCGCGCCGCCATTTTCGCGTCGCGTGCGGGGTTCAATTGGGTTATGCCGCGCGTAACAGCGACCGTCTGGAACTCGAGCGCCTGGACATGTACTACTGGCGCAATCAACCCGACCTGAGCGACTTGTTTTCGTTGCGCACCCGCGCCTACGTCGGCGTGCGCGCCAAAATGCGCGCAGTGCGCCGACTGTTTTCACCGCAATCGGAGAGCACCCAATATCAGCACGGAAAATCATGAACGACCTGAAATTGCCGGATTTGTCGGTGGTGATTCCGTCCGTAAATGGTTGGTCGGATTTGCGCGGCGCATTGGATGCGGTTTATGCGCAGCGGGGCGGGGGCAGCGTCGAGGTGTTGGTCGTTGAACGCGTGGGTGAGATGGTGCGTGCGGCCATACGGGATTCGTTTCCAAATGCAACGGTAATTGAAGTCGCGCCGCACGTGACTATCCCGCAAATGCGCGCC
>JANOKK010000748.1:0-6799 GCA_031419255.1 Betaproteobacteria bacterium | reverse complement strand
CCCGTCATTCACAATGTGAATGTCGCCGTAAGCGTGACGGCTGCCGAAATCAAAACCGCATTGGTCGAACAATTATTTCGTCCGGTGCGATGGATCGAAACCATTCAGCAGCTCGCACGCCATGAAATTACCAGCGTGATCGAATGCGTTCCGGGGAAAATTCTTACCGGGCTCAACAAGCGCATCGACGCAAACCTTGCCTGCCATGCTCTGACCGATAGCGCCACGCTGGATGCGGCCATCGCAGCCACCCGCTAGCCATTGCCTGGGAACCCAAACATGAAAATGCTTGACGGTAAGATCGCACTCGTCACCGGTGCCTCACGCGGTATTGGTGCCGCAATTCTCGGCGCGCTCGGCGAAGCGGGGGCGACCGTCATCGGCACTGGCACCACCGAGGCTGGTGCTGCTGCCATTCAATCGCAGATCGATGCTGCGGGCTGGTTGGGCGAAGGCCGGGTGTTGAACGTGACCGACGCGGCGGGATGCGATGGCGCAGTGAAAGCGATCGAAGAAAAATTCGGCGCGGTCGGCATCCTTGTGAACAACGCCGGCATTACCCGCGACACACTGCTGATGCGGATGAAAGATGAAGACTGGCAGGATGTCATCGACACCGATCTTACCTCCGCATTTCGATTGTCGCGTGCTGTCATCAAGGCAATGATGAAAGCGCGCAGCGGTCGCATCGTCAATATCGGTTCGGTCGTCGGCCACATGGGCAATGCGGGGCAAGTGAATTATGTCGCCGCAAAGGCCGGCCTCGCCGGATTCACCAAGGCACTAGCACGCGAAGTCGGCAGCCGCAATGTCACGGTTAATTGTGTCGCTCCCGGATTTATCGAAACCGACATGACCAAGGCGCTCGCCGAGGCGCAAGTGACGAAATTGGTGGAGAATGTGCCGCTGGGCCGATTGGGCAATGCGCGCGATATTGCCGAGGCGGTCTTGTATCTGGTTTCGCCGGGGGCATCGTATGTCACCGGGGCCACGATTCACGTCAACGGTGGAATGCATATGGATTAGTAGACAACACGCGCCGCATGCGGCAAGTTAATTCGCGGATCGTTCCCTGTGTATTTGGTAAAATAGCGCAGTTCAATTTTTCACCCCTGTGGGAGGAAGCAGCAAATGGATAACATCGAAGCGCGCGTCAAGAAAATAGTCGCTGAACAACTCGGCGTCGCCGAAGCCGACATCAAGAACGATTCGTCGTTTGTCGAAGATCTGGGTGCGGATTCGCTCGACAACGTCGAGCTGGTCATGGCACTCGAAGAAGAATTCGAGACGGAAATCCCTGACGAGGCTGCTGAAAAGATAACCAACGTGCAGCAAGCCGTTGATTACATCAACGCCAATCAGAAGAAATAGTCAGTTGCAAACCGGCCGTCCGCGCCCGCGACGGCCACTTTCCCGCCCACACCTCGTCTCTTTCGATCGCCATCACCAGTGTAGTGCTTCGTAATATCTGGAACTAATAAAAACGATGGATTTTTGTGCCAGACAAGAAGCAAACCACAGTGATAGCTTTGGCTATCACGAGGATTGGCGACGCCGTATGGCGCATAGAAAATGCGCGTTTTTATGTTCCAGAAATTGCGAAGCACTACACTAGCTATGTCCAAACGTCGCGTAGTTATCACGGGTCTCGGCATTCTCTCGCCGATAGGTAACGGTATTGCCGAAGCGTGGGACAACGCGGTCAATGGTCGCGGCGGCATCGGGCCAATCACGCGATTTGACGCGAGCGTTCTGCCGACGCGCTTCGCCGGCGAAGTCAAGAATTTCAACGCCGCTGAGTGGATGTCGCCCAAGGAAGTGCGGCGCATGGATGCCTTCATTCACTATGGTGTCGCGGCCACCAAGATGGCGATCGACGATGCTGGACTGGTGGTGACGGAAGAGAATGCCGAGCGCATCGGTGTCAATGTTGGTTCCGGAATCGGTGGACTGCCGATGATCGAAGATAATATCCGCGACATGATTGAAAAGGGACCCAGAAAAATTTCGCCATTTTTCGTACCGGGATCGATCGTCAACATGGTAGCGGGTTTGATTTCGATTCATTACGGCGTTAAAGGGCCAAATGTTTCAATGGTCTCAGCGTGTGCCTCGTCAACCCACTGCATTGGCGACGCGGCGCGTTTTATCGAGTACGGCGACGCCGATGTCATGATCGCGGGCGGTGCCGAGGCGTGCGTGAATCTGGCCGGTATCGGCGGCTTCTGCGCATGCAAGGCGCTGTCGGAGCGCAATGATTCGCCGGAAACGGCGAGCCGTCCGTTCGACCGCGACCGCGATGGCTTTGTGCTCGGCGAAGGTGCCGGCATTTTAATTTTGGAGTCGTTGGAGCACGCCACCGCGCGCGGCGCGCGCATCTACGGCGAGCTGGCCGGACTTGGTATGAGCGCGGACGCATACCACATGACCACGCCGTCGATGGATGGCCCGCGCCGCGGCATTCTGGCGGCGTTGCGCAATGCGGGCGTCAATGCCGACGAGGTGCAATATGTAAACGCACATGGCACGTCAACACCGTTGGGTGACAAAAATGAAACCGACGCGCTCAAGGCTGCGTTCGGCGGTCACGCACATAAATTGGTGGTGAATTCAACCAAATCCATGACCGGCCATTTGCTGGGCGCGGCGGGTGGTGTTGAAGCGGTTTTTACCGCGCTCGCGGTGCATCATCAGATTTCGCCGCCAACCATCAATATTTTCAATCAGGATCCGGCCTGCGATCTCGACTATTGCGCAAATACCGCGCGCGATATGAAGATCGACGTGGCGATGTCAAATTCGTTCGGCTTTGGCGGAACCAACGGCACCATTGTCGTCAAGAAATTCGCGTAAGCACTTCTTGAACGCGAGTCCATAAGTACGATGAGCACGATGAAACGTGTACTCGCCGTGTTCGCGGTGCTGCTCATCCTTGCGGTCATCGCGATTGGCGCATGGGCATATCAGTTTGCACACAGTCCGCTGCCGTTGCCGCCTGCCAAGACCCCGTTTGAATTCAGCGTGCGTCCAGGCGCCACATTAAAGTCGGTGGCCAGGCAATTGGCCGAGGCGGGTTTGTTGCCCGACGCGCAGACCCTTTGGGTGCTCGGCCGTGCGACACAAATGACGGCCATTCAAGCCGGCAATTATCGACTCGACAAGCCGTTGCCGCCACTTGAACTACTGCGAAAACTGGTTGATGGCGATGTGATTCCGATGACCGTGACGTTCGTCGAAGGCATCACATTTGCCGAAATGCGCCGCCAGCTTGAGTCGACAGCGGGCGTCAAGATCACGTTGAGAGGATTGTCAGACGCGGAAGTACTGAAGAAAATCGGCGCGGCTGAAACCCACGGTGAAGGGCTATTCTTTCCCGACACATACCAGTTCGCCGCCGGTGTCAGCGACCAGGAGTTGCTCAAGAAAAGCTATCAGGCGATGCAGAGAAAACTCGCCTACGCATGGGCAAAGCGCTCGGCTGATTTGCCCTACAAGAATGCCTACGAAGCACTGATCATGGCGTCGATCATTGAAAAAGAAACTGGCCGCGCCGACGAGCGCACCTTGATCGGTTCGGTCTTCATCAATCGACTCAGAATGCCGATGCGCCTGCAAACCGACCCGACCGTGATCTATGGCATGGGCCGCAGTTTTGACGGCAATATTCGCAGGCGCGATTTGTCAGTCGATACGCCGTACAACACCTATACCCGCGACGGGTTGCCGCCGACGCCGATCGCCATGCCCGGCTGGGGTTCGCTGCAAGGTGCCCTGAATCCGGCGCAGTCCGACAAGCTATACTTCGTCGCGAAAGGCGATGGCAGCCACTATTTTTCCCGCTCGCTTGATGAGCACAATCGCGCTGTCGCCAAATACCAGCTCGGCAAGTAGGCGTCGCAAGTGTAGTGCTTCGCAATTTCTGGAACAAATTAAAACGATGGATTTTTGGGCCAGACAAGGAGCAAACCGCAGCGATAGCCGTGACTATCGCGAGAATTTGCTACGCCGTATGGCGCAAAAAGGCGCGCTTTTATGTTTCATAAATTGCGAAGCACTACACTAGGGCATGACAGGAAAATTCATCACTCTCGAAGGCATTGACGGCGCGGGCAAGTCGTCGCACGTGCCTTGCATCAGCGCCTGCATCGAAAAATTCGGATTTCGCGTGCATTCCACCCGCGAACCGGGCGGAACGCCGTTGGGTGAAACACTTCGAAGGCTTCTGCTGAACGAAAAAATGCACGCCGACACCGAAGCACTGTTGATGTTCGCCTCGCGACGCGAACAATTGGCGGTGAGCATCGAGCCGTTGCTGGGTAATGGCGTGTGGGTGATATGCGATCGCTTCACGGATTCGACCTACGCGTATCAATGCGGTGGTCGCGGGCTGCCGGAGGCGCGCGTCGCGACTCTGGAGAATTGGGTACACGGTGCGCTGCAACCGGATTTGACATTCCTGTTCGACGCGCCGATCGACGTCGCGCGCGATCGCGTGAATCGCGGTACGACGAACCCAGACAAATTCGAGCGCGAACAAAACGAATTTTTCACCCGCGTGCGAGAAACCTACCTGCGCCGTGCCGCCCAGTTTCCCGCGCGCATCAAGGTCATTAATTCGGCGCGCGACGTGGCATTGATCGAGACAGAACTCGCGGCACACATCGCGGTGCTCGCGGGCAGAGCAGCGGCACTCTCGTGAGCATTGACATACTCCCCTGGCAGCGGACCGCACTTGCGGAATTGTTGGCACGACGCGAAAAGTTGCCGCATGCGTTGCTGATTTTCGGCAAGCAGGGCGTGGGCAAATTGGAGTTTGCGCGGGCCATCTCGCAATCGTTATTGTGCGAGTCGCCGGACGCGGGAATCGCCTGCGGCGTCTGTCCTGCCTGCGGCTGGTTTCGCGAAGGCAATCATCCGGATTTCCGCGAACTGCGGCCCGAATCGCACGACGATGCGGAATCCGACGACGCGGAAGCGCAAGAAGTGGTCGCGGACATCGATACCAAAGAAAAGAAAAAAAGCCGCGAAATCAAGATCGAGCAAATCCGCGAACTCGGCATGTTTATGACGCTATCCACACACCGCGATGGATTTCGCGTGTTGCTGGTGCATCCCGCCGAGGCGATGAATCCTGCCGCCGCCAACGCACTGCTTAAAACACTCGAAGAGCCGCCGGCGCGCACGCTGATCTTGCTCGTCACCAACCGTATCGGTAGATTGTTGGCGACCATCAAGAGCCGTTGCCAGAAACTCATGATACCCGCGCCGGACGAGGCCGCGGCGCTCGCATGGTTGACTGCGCGCGGCATCGACGATGCGGGGGCCGTACTCGCCCAATCTGGCGGCGCGCCGCTGGATGCGGTCGCCTTTGCGGACACCGACTATCAAGCCGATCGGAAGGCGTTCACGCAAATACTTGCCGACTCCAATGCCGATTATCTGGCCGCCGCGCAAATGTTTGAAAAACGCGAATTGTCCAATATTCTCGATTGGTTGCAAACCTGGGTCGGCGATGTCGCGCTGTCGCGTTTCACGGGCGAGGTACGTCATCACGGTGAGCATCGCGCGGCCATTTCGCGTATCGCCACGCGCGTAAATATGCCGGCGTTGTTCCGCTATGAATCTCAATTGCGCCAGTCGCGCCGCAGTGTTCATCATCCCTTGAACGCGAGACTTTTACTGGAACAATTGCTAATATCGTATTCGCAAGCCATTCGATAGCAAGATTCAAAAACCAGCCGCCCCATGAGCGCCGACAACCCCACCACTTCAAGCGGAAGCGTCACACCAATCCGTCGCCCCGATGTAATATCGCTCAACCTCAAAGGCAAGAGCGCGCTCTATGCCGCGTGGATGCCGCTGTTGAAGGGGGGCGGTTTGTTCATGCAAAGTACCAAGCCGCATAAATTGGGCGATGAAGTGCTGGTAATTCTCACGTTCCTCGAAGAGCCGGTCAAAATTCCCATGACCGGCGTGGTCGCGTGGATCAATCCGCCGCACGCGCAGGGCAACCGCCCGCAAGGCGTCGCCATCCGCCTGCCTGACAACGAAGTCGGCAAGGATCTGAAGAAGAAAATCGAAGGGTTGCTCGCGCCGGTAGCAAAGTCTGACCGGCCGACTTCTACGCTCTAGCCAAGTCGGCCACATTTCGCCAGAACGTTGACTACACGTTGGCCGCGCGTCAACGTTACGCGGCGCTCAAATTGAATTTCGCTTGATCCAACCATTTGGCGGTGTCCGGTGCGACCGCCGATTGCATGGTGTCGATCAGTTTCAACAAGTCTGTGTCTACGTTGAGCGACTGCCGATGAACATCGCGCAGAAAACGCTCGTCGCGCGAGTGATCGATGAATCGAACGAGATGATCGAAAAAACCGTTTACGTTTAGCAGCCCGACGGGTTTTGGGTGATACCCCAGTTGCAGCCAGGTCAACGCTTCAAACAACTCGTCGAGCGTACCGAAGCCACCGGGCAGGGCGATGAAGCCATCGCACAATTCGGTCATCATGGCTTTGCGTTCATGCATGTTGGCGACCACATGCATTTCGGAGATCCCGTTGTGACCGACTTCCTTGTCCATCAATAGGCGCGGGATCACACCGATCACTTTACCGCCTGCCGCTAGGCACGCATCGGCGGCGATGCCCATCAAGCCGACGCTGCCGCCGCCATAAATGAGGCGAATATCGCGTTCGGCGAGGGTGGTTCCAAATTCCGCGGCGGCACGCGCGTAGGCGGGTTGTGTGCCCGCGCTGGAGCCGCAAAAAAGACACAGGGATTCGAATTTTTTCATCGCCCG
>JANOKK010000747.1:0-1479 GCA_031419255.1 Betaproteobacteria bacterium | reverse complement strand
GTTCAATGATGTGCAAGAGCCCCGCTTCGTGCGGGGCTTTTTGTTTGTAGACCACTGCCATGACCACTGCGCAAATCCTCTCGCCACGTTGGCTGATTCCCGTCGAGCCGCGCTTGACCACGCTTGTCGATCATTCGGTCGTCATTGAAAACGGTCGGATCGAAGCGGTGTTGCCTTCAGGAGACGCGCGCCAGCGTTTTCCCGATGCCATCGAGCGCCGCATGCCGAATCATGTGTTGATTCCGGGGCTGGTGAATCTGCACACGCATTCCGCGATGTCGCTGATGCGCGGGCTCGCCGACGACACGCCGTTGATGACGTGGCTAAACGATCACATCTGGCCCGCAGAGTTAAAGCAACTTTCCGATGAATATGTATTCGACGGCACGGAAGTTTCTGCGGCGGAAATGCTTCGTTCCGGCACCACCTGCTTTGCGGACATGTATTTCTTTCACGATGCTGCCGCGCGCGCGGCGCAGAAATCCGGCATGCGCGCAGCACTCGGTGGGGCCATTGTCGAGTTCCCGACTCCCTATGCCGCCGACGCCGAAGCCTGCATTGCAAGATGTCTGGCACCGCGCGATGCGTTCGCGGCCGATCCACGCCTGAAGCTGATGCTGGCGCCACACGCGCCTTATACGGTTTCCGACAAAACGCTGGCACGTATCCTCGCCATCTCGCAGGAAGCCGATTATCCGGTGGTGATGCATATTCACGAGACTGCCGACGAGCTCGACCAAAGCGAAAAGGATTACGGCTGCCGTCCGATCGCGCGTCTGGAACGCCTCGGCATCCTCGGGCCGAATTTGATCGCCGTACATTGCGTGCATCTCAATGACATGGAAATCGAACTATTCGCGCGCCGGGGCGTGCATGTCGCGCATTGCCCAACCTCGAACCTAAAGCTCGCGAGCGGCATCGCGCCGATCAAGGCAATGCTCGATGCCGGCGTCAACGTTGGCGTCGGCACTGACGGCGCGGCCAGCAACAATCGCCTTGATATGCTCGCCGAAACCCGCCTCGCCTCGTTGCTGCAAAAAGGTGTTAGCGGCGACGCGGCGGCACTGCCAGCGTATCAGGCGCTCGAAATGGCAACGCTCAATGGCGCAAAGGCGCTCGGCTGGGATGACGAAATCGGCTCGATCATGGCGGGCAAAGCGGCCGATTTGACGGCCATCGACTTGTCATCGATTGAAACACGGCCGGTGTACGACCCCGTCTCACACCTGTTTCACGCCGCCAGCCGCGAACATGTAACGCATGTCTGGGTGAATGGGGAACTGTTGCTGGACAATCGCGCTCTTACCAGACTTGATATCGACGAATTGAAAGCCAAGGCGGCGCTTTGGCAGCAACGCTTTGCGGAGCATTGAATCGCATGACCATTGATCAGGCCAATGTCGACCCCGGCGAACTCGCAAAATTCGGCGCGCTCGCCGCACGCTGGTGGGATCCGAAAAGCGAGTTCAAGCCGCTGCA
>JANOKK010000746.1:0-1001 GCA_031419255.1 Betaproteobacteria bacterium | reverse complement strand
CATCGAGCGCACCATGCTGGCCATCGGAATTCGTGCAGCGTCCATTTGCATCTGATCTTTCCTCTCCATCAAAACCAAATCGTCGATTCACGTCGTTGCCCGGCAAGCGGGAATCCGGCAGATTGCCAGGTATCGGCACCGATATTGCTTCTCGCCAATCCCAACGTGCAGCCGGAAAATTCGTCCAGCGGCACCGTGGGGGCAATATGGGATGCGACCAAGGATTTGTCGTTCACCTACGATCTGTACCGGATTCGCCGTACCAACGAGATCGGCTCGTTGGATACAGAATTCCTGATCGCGAATGAACAGCGCTACCCCGGCGTCATCATCCGCGGGCCGGTTGATGTTCCCGGCCTACCGGGACCGTTGCTCGAAATCCGGTCGCGTTACTTTAACCTCGGCGAAACCACCGTCAGAGGTATGGATTTCAGTGTCAAGTACAACATGAATCTGGGCGAAGGCGGCAAGCTGAGATGGGCAGCCGACGTGAACTACGTCACGTCGTACAGAAACTCGCCAAACGTCGGCGAGGAAGCCGTGGAGTACAACGGCACCTACAATCAACCGAAGATTCGCGGGACCGCCAGCGTCAGCTGGACCTATCAGGACTGGATCGTCACGCCGAGCCTCGCCTATACCGGAAAATTCCTGAGTATTTTCACACCGTATGGCACTTGCATTGTCGCAGGGTTTCTTGACTCGGCATGTACCGTGCGATCGGTGACCACACAAAACATTACCGTTCAGAACGAGTCGATCAAGAACCTGACGCTCGCCTTGAATATCCGCAACATTGGTAACAACAAACCCGCGTTGGATATCAATTCGCCAACGCGGATGTTCAACACCACGTTCGAGAACCCGTACGGCTTGTACATGACGGCTTCTGCAACCTACAAGTTCAAATAAGAAAGTCGCAAAGCACTGTGAAAAAAGAGGGCTCCGGCCCTCTTTTTCTTGCCCTGAGCAATTACAAAATCTTAAATGAAAGTGTCAAT
>JANOKK010000745.1:0-2522 GCA_031419255.1 Betaproteobacteria bacterium | reverse complement strand
CTACCTCAAAGGTCGCAGGCAGGCGGCCATCTTTGCGGAAACGCTCATAAGCATCGACCATGCGCCGCCACCGATCTTTACCCATCAATCCGGTTGCGCGACCGGGCAATACATTGTGCGCGCCGATGCCTTTCAATTCGCGCAGCAGTGGCATGAGTTCGGGATAGGTGAGCGTGACGATTTCCTGATCCATCACGGGGTCAGCGAAACCGGCGTGGACAAGAATATCGCCGATGTCGTGCATATCGGGAAACGTGTTCACGTGCGGCGAGTCATCGATGAATCTGAAGGCTGCGCGCAATTCTTTCAGTGTATCCGGGCCAAAAGTCGTGAACATGAAGAGACCTTTCGGCTTCAAAACGCGAACGGCTTCGCCGGCAACGCGCTCGGGATCGCACCATTGCATCGCGAGGTTTGAAAGCGCCAGCTCGAATGTCTCGCCCGCAAACGGCAACGACTCGGCGTCGGCACACACAAATCGCTGCCTCGGCGCGTTACCCATTAGCCGTTTGAAGAGCGATGGCTTGGCGGACTTTTCACGCGCAACGGCGAGCATCACCGGCGCGATATCCAGCGCCGTGATGTTGGCGTTCTCATAGCGCGCGCGCAGACGCTCGGTGGCGTAGCCGGTGCCGCTGCCGATATCGAGGATGTGTCGCGGCGCCAATTTGATGTAGTCGAGCCGCTCGAACAATCGCCCGCCTATCTCGCGCTGCAAAAAAGCGTGCTCGTCGTAGGACGATGCTGATCGACCAAAAGATTGGCGCACCGCGCGTTTGGGCGGAAGCAGCAACGCGCTCATGCGAGAAACGCCATCAGGTGATCGAGAAAAATATCGCGATGCGACAAGAACGGCGCATGCGCGGCGTGCTCGATGAGGCAGTAAGTGCTGTCGGGTAGATTGTCGGCAAGCCATTGCGCGGAAGCAATGCTGGTGAGCACATCTTGATCACCCTGCATCACCAATGCCGGTGATGCGATTTCCGGAACGAGCGCGCGAATGTCGCTCACCCGCAAAATTTCCAGGCTGGCCGTGAGACTCGTCACCGACGGCGCGCCGTGCGTGTCGACTGCCTCTTGCAATTGGCGAATGACGTCACGCATTTCCGGTTGATTCAAGGCTTGCAACGCAAGGAAATTGCGAATCGTCGCAAGGTAATTTGTCGAGAGGCGCGTCGCGAAATCGGCAAGCACCTCTGGCTTTTTCCCCTGCGGCCAATCATCGGCGGCGACGAAGCGAGGTGTCGCGCACACGCTGATGAGCTTGTCGATGCGTGCGGGATAGCGGTGTGCGATCGCCATCGCGCAATGACCGCCCAGCGACCAGCCGAGCAGATGCGAGCGCATCGGGATGGCTTGTGAAATCGCATCGACCATTGCGTTTAGTGATGACACCGGCGCACCGTGCGAGCGGCCATGGCCGGGAAGATCGATGATGTGCAGCGTGAATCGCTGCGCGAGTGCATCGCGCACGCCGTTCCAGATGGCACCGTTGAGGCCCCAGCCATGCAGCAGCGTGAGGTGCGGGCCACGCCCGACGACATCGACAAAGACGGTCATCGTGCGCGACTCAACTTACTTTCGGCGAAAAAATCGTTCGGCCTCATCGTCTCACCGCCGCAACAACTGCACTTCAAGATCCGTGATCGCGGTAATGAGATCGAATAAATCTTCTGCCGTGTGATTGGCATTCAGCGATACGCGCAGCCGCGCGGTGCCGATCGGTACCGTCGGCGGACGAATCGCCGGCACGAACATATGCCGGTCGCGCAGACTTTCCGCGAACGCGAGTGTATCCGCGTTGCCGCCGATGATCACCGGCTGAATCGCGGTTTGCGAGTACGGCATTTTCGCGTACTGCAACTTCATCGAATCGCCAAAAAAATCGATCAAGGTGCGAAGATGCGTGAGGCGCTCGCGTTCTTCGCGCATGATGGTGAGGCTCGCTTGCATCGCTGCCGCGATCGCGGGCGGTGTGGCGGTCGTGAAAATATAGCTGCGCGCGGATTGCAATATCCACTCAATGATGTCGTCACTCCCGGCGACAAACGCACCATAGCCCCCGGCTGCCTTGCCGAGAGTGGCCATGTAAACAATGCGTTCGTTCTTGAGATTGAAATGTTCCAGCACGCCTTTGCCGCGATAACCGAGCACGCCGAATCCGTGTGCGTCATCAATCACCAGCAGTGCGTCGAATTTTTCCGCCAGCGCCAATAATTCTGGCACCGGCGCGATATCGCCATCCATGCTGAAGACGGCATCGGTGACGATAAGTTTTCGACCACCGTTTTTTGCGCTCGCCAGCATCGTTTCCAGTTTTGCGAGGTCGCAATGCGGATAGCGTTTGAACGTCGCGCGCGACAGCAGCGCGCCATCGTTCAGGCAGGCGTGATTCAGTTTGTCGGCGAAGATGGTGTCGCCGCGACCGGCGAGTGCGGTAAGGATGCCGATGTTGGCCGCGTAACCGGAACCGAACAATAATGCCTTCGGCAACTTCACATAGTCGGCCAGCTTTTCTTCCA
>JANOKK010000744.1:0-1340 GCA_031419255.1 Betaproteobacteria bacterium | reverse complement strand
CGAACTCTACAATCGAACGCTGACTGCGCTCTTGAAAAAACGAGCCGTCGGTATCGGCATTTGGCTGCTTTTCATGTTGCTGGCGATTCCGTTGTTCATGAATTTGAAACAGGAACTTGCCCCGTTGGAGGATCGCGGCATCATCTTCGGATTGGTGTCGGCACCCGAAGGCTCTACTGTCGCCTATACGTCCGCCTACGTCGAAAAAATCGAGTCGTTTTACAAGGAAACTCCCGAAATGCGGCGCTACAACTCGATTGTCGGGTTTCCTACCGTCTCCGATGGCCGCGCGATACTGCGCCTCGCAGACTGGAAAGAGCGCACCCGCAGCCAACAGGAAATCGTCAACGAACTGGTGCCGAAATTTCGCAGCCTTGCTGGCGTGAATGCGTTCGTGGTGAGCCCCCCATCGCTCGGACAAGGGCGCGACAAGCCGCTGCAATTCATCATCATGACCTCGGCACCCTACGAGGTGCTGCAGCAGTATGTTGACCGCCTGGTCGCGGAGGCTGCCAAAAATCCCGGATTGATGGACATCGATTCGGATTTGCGTTTGAACAAACCCGAGTTGAAAATCGCCGTAAACCGAGACAAGATCGCCGACGTCGGCACCAGCGTCGACGCTGTCGGTCGCACGCTGGAGAGCATGCTCGGCGGTCGGCAGGTGACGCGATTCAAGAACGATGGCGAACAATACGATGTCATCGTCCAGGTGGCCGATGTGGATCGATCCAATCCCGATGACATCACTAATATTTATGTGCGCGGCCGAAACAACGAGATGGTGCAACTTTCGAATCTGCTCAGCGTTCGCGAGTCGGTGGCTCCACGAAGTCTCAACCACTTCAACAAATTGCGCGCCGCACGGATCGACGCCAATCTCGTCCCCGGATATGCGATCAAAGATGCGATCGACTACATGAAAGACGCATCGAAACGCGTGCTGCCCGCGACAGTGCAAAACGATTTGTCCGGCCAGGCGCGCGAATTCCGCGATTCCTCCGGCAGCATCTACCTGACATTTGCACTGGCGCTCGCCTTCATTTATCTCGTACTGGCGGCGCAATTCGAGAGCTTCGTCGATCCGTTCGTCATCATGCTGACCGTGCCGCTATCGATGACCGGCGCGCTGCTTGCGCTGTGGTTGACCGGCGGTTCGCTCAACGTCTATAGCCAGATTGGCCTCATCACCAAACACGGCATTCTCATCGTCGAATTTGCCAATCAATTGCAGGAGCGCGGTATGGCATTGCGTGAGGCGGTGATTGAGTCCGCCACATTGCGATTGCGACCAATCATGATGACGACGGGTGCGATGGTGCTGGGGGCGGTGCCGCTCG
>JANOKK010000743.1:0-1257 GCA_031419255.1 Betaproteobacteria bacterium | reverse complement strand
CTCGAGGACATCAACGAAGCCATCATCGGCTGCGAGCTGCCGGCTGCACTCGGCCAGGCGCCTGCGCGTCAGGCGGCGCTGGGCGGTGGCTTGCTGCAATCCACCGCTTGCTCGACCGTCAACAAAGTCTGCGGCTCGGGCATGAAGACCGTAATGATGGCGACCGACGCAATTCAGGCCGGCAGTGCGAGTGTCATTGTGGCGGGCGGCATGGAAAGCATGTCGAACGCGCCGCATTTGCTGCCGAACGCGCGGCAAGGCTATCGCTACGGGCATATCAAGGCGCTCGATCACATGGCATACGACGGCCTGGAAAACGCCTACGACGGCAAATCGATGGGCATCTTCGCCGACGCCACCGCCGCCAAATACGGCTTCACTCGTGCGGATCAGGATGCGTTCGCCGCCGAGAGTGTGAAACGCGCGCAGGCGGCCGTCGCCAGTGGCGCATTCAAAGCCGAGATCGCACCAGTGACCGTCAAGGGCCGTGCAGGTGAAGTGGTGCTCGATACCGATGAGCCACCGGGCCAGTGCAAGCCTGAAAAAATCGCGTCGCTGCGCCCCGCGTTCAACAAAGATGGCACCGTTACTGCGGCGAGCTCGTCGTCGATTTCGGATGGCGCGGCCATATTGATTTTGATGAAAGAGTCCGACGCCAAAGCACGCGGCATCACCCCCATCGCGCGTATCGCAGGCCACGCGTCGAACGCGCATGAGCCGGAATGGTTCACCACCGCACCCGTCGGCGCGATCGATAAATTGCATAAAAAGCTCGGCTGGGGACCGGAAAATGTGGACTTGTACGAGATCAATGAAGCATTCGCCGTGGTGACGATGGCGGCAATGAAAGACCTCAATTTGCCGCACGCGAAAGTCAACGTCAATGGCGGTGCGTGCGCGCTGGGGCATCCTATTGGCGCGTCCGGTGCACGTTTGATTGTGACTTTGTTGCATGCGTTGAAAGCACGCGGCGGCAAACGCGGTATTGCGTCGCTTTGCATTGGTGGCGGGGAAGCGACGGCGTTGGCGGTGGAGATGATGTAGTTGCCAAACGCTAGCACTGGTGCGGTCTTTCAGACATAAATGCCTGAAGAGCCGCTCCAGTAAAGGTGTTTGTTTTTTGGGGTACCGATTAGTGCGACTTCACACCGATTAGAAATTGTCACCCTCGCGGACGCGGGGATCCTATTTCTGGGCACGTTTGATGGCCGATGAAAATGGATCCCCGCGTGCGCGAGGATGACAACTCATTTTTAA